>CAYZNA010000070.1:11622-12352 GCA_964478665.1 uncultured Anaerolineales bacterium | reverse complement strand
GGACCGGTTCCCAAAACTCTAACTCTAACTCTAACTCTAACTCTAACTCTAACTCTAACTCCAACTCTAACTCCCCCACCCTCGCCATCATCGGCGGCTCCGGCCTGTACACCATGCCGGGCCTGACTGACGTTGTGGAGCACGACCTCACCACTCCCTTTGGCAAGCCCTCCGACCCGATTGTGGTCGGGACGCTGGGAGGGCGGCGGCTGGCATTCCTTGCCCGGCACGGGCGCGGCCATCGCCTCACTCCCTCCGAAGTCAACTATCGGGCCAACATCTTCGCCCTGAAACTGCTGGGGGCGGAGCGTATCGTCTCGGTCTCCGCCTGCGGCAGCCTGCGTGAAGATTACGCGCCGGGCGACATCGTGATTCCCGACCAGTTGTACGACAACACCAGGGGCCGCCAGCGCACGTTCTTCGGCGAGGGGCTGGTGGCTCACGTCGGCGTGGCCGACCCGTTCTGCCCGGACCTCTCCGCACAACTGTACGCGGCGGTGCAGACTACCGGGGCCACCGTGCATCGGGGCGGCGCGTTCATCACCATCGAGGGGCCGCGCTTCTCCACCCGCGCCGAGAGCAACACCTTCCGCGCGTGGGGCATGTCCATCATCGGCATGACCGCCAGCCCGGAGGCCTTTCTGGCGCGCGAGGCCGAAATCTGCTACGCGGTAATGGCCCACGTCACCGACTACGATGTGTGGCACGTTTCCGAAGCCCCGGTGACGGT
>CAYZNA010000070.1:0-11612 GCA_964478665.1 uncultured Anaerolineales bacterium | reverse complement strand
GGTGGTGCGGGTGCTCAACCAGAACACCGCCCACGCTCGCCAGGCCATCACCGCCCTGGCCGAGGACCTGAAACCCGAGCGCGATTGCACCTGCGGCGTGGCCCTCGCCGACGCGCTGATCACCGCCCGCGACCGCATCCCGCCCGGTACGCGCGAACGCCTCGGGCCGTTGGTCGCCAGATACCTGACCGTATGAGCGTGAACCGCCTCGAATCCCGCCTGCTGTGGCTGGCCTTTGCCTTTCTGGCGACGGCTGCCCTGGCCCTGACCCTGGCCCCCTCGGCCCGCGCCGGCCGCTGGACCCTGACCCGGAACGGCGTGCTGGCCTGGCTGCCTCTGGCCGGCTGGTTGGGCGCGGCCATCACTGGACGGCGCTTGCTGGGGCGCTGGCTCCCCGGCCACGACCTGCTGCTCTTCCCGCTCGGCATGTTCCTGGCCGGCTGGGGCGTGCTGGAGATCTGGCGCCTGGCCCCCGTTTTCGGGCTGCGTCAGGCCGGCTGGCTGCTCATCTCGGTGGCCGCTCTGCTGGCGGTGGCGCGCAGCCCGGCCGACATGCGCTGGCTGCGGCGTTACCGCTACCTGTGGCTACTGCTCGGCCTGGCCCTCACTGCCCTGACCCTGCTGTTCGGGGTCAACCCCTCCGGGGCCGGCGCGCGCCTGTGGCTGGGCTGCTGCGGGGCCGCGCCGGGCTTCGGCCTGTACTTCCAGCCCTCGGAGCTGCTCAAGCTGTTGCTGGTGGTCTTCCTGGCCGCCTATCTTGCCGAAAAGCGCCAGATGCTGGTCGCGCGGGAAGACCTGACAGGTTTTTGGAAACCTGTCAGGTCTATTTTGCCCTACCTTCTGCCCATGACGCTGATGTGGAGCTTCTCGGTGCTGCTGCTTGTCTCCCAGCGCGATCTGGGCGCCGGCTCGCTGCTATTCGCCGTTTTTCTGGTGATGCTCTATCTGGCCTCCGGCGATGGGAGGGAGGGCGCCGCCGGGCGGGCTTATCTGTGGGCCGGCGGAGCGTTGCTGCTGCTGGCCGGAGCCGGCGGCTACCTGCTGTTCGACGTGGTGCGGCTGCGGGTGGATGCCTGGCTCAACCCGTGGCTGGACGCCAGCGGGCGGTCGTATCAAATTGTGCAGTCGCTGATTGCCGTTGCCTCCGGGGGGCTGTTCGGGCGCGGATTCGGGCTGGGCGCTCCCGGGCTGGTGCCGGTGGCCCATTCTGACTTCATCTTTGCCGCAGTTGCCGAGGAGTGGGGGTTGGTGGGCACTCTCGGCATCGTGGCTGCATTCTGCGCGCTGGTGCTGCGCGGCTTCCTCGTGGCCGCCCGCGCGGGCGCGGACCTTTCCGCGTACCTCCTGCAGCCCCGCACCGGCTTTCGTCTGCTGCTGGCCGCCGGCCTCTCGGCGCTGATCGGCTTGCAGGGGTTGTTCATCATGGGTGGCGCCGTGCGCCTGCTGCCCCTCACCGGCGTGCCGCTGCCCTTCGTCAGCTACGGCGGCTCGGCGCTGTTGTTCAACTTCATCATGCTCGGGCTGTTGCTGCGGGTCAGCGATCCCACGATTCAACGATTCACGATTCAGCGATTCAACGCTGAATCGTGAATCGTGAATCGCGAATCGCGAATGTCATGACTCGATCTCTCCTGCGCCTGGCTGCGTCCTTCACTGCGGCCTTTTTCGCCCTCGCGGCGCTGCTGGCGTGGTGGGCGCTGTACCGCGCCCCGGCCCTGACCGGCCGGCTGGATAACCCCCGCCGTCCCCTGGCTGAGCGGGCGGCTCTGCGCGGGCAGATTGTGGACCGCAACGGCCTGGCGCTGGCGGCCACGGTGGGGCAGCGCGGCAGCTACCAGCGCGTGTACCCGGTTCCGGCCACGGCGCCGGTCGTGGGGTACGACTCCGCTGTGTATGGTCAGGCCGGACTGGAGGCCGCGCTGGACCCGCTGTTGAGCGGGCGTGCGCGGCGCGACCCTGCCCGGGCGTGGTGGGAGAACCTGCTGTACGGCGGCCCGCCGCATGGCCGCGACGTAGCCCTCACGCTGGACGCTGACCTGCAGCGTGCCGCTGCCGCCGCCCTCAACGGGGCCGCCGGGGCCGTGGTGCTGCTGGACGCGCAGACCGGCGAGGTGCTGGCCCTGGCCTCTGCTCCAACCTTTGATCCCAACCGGCTGGACGAGGACTGGGCTTCCCTGCAGGCGGATGCGGCCTCGCCCCTGCTGAACCGCGCCACGCAGGGGCAGTATCCACCCGGCGCCGCGCTCCAGCCGGTGGTGCTGGCCGCAGCGTTGAACGCCAGTCTGGCCCGCCCCGCTGACCCCTATCCCAACGGCGCCCTGCCCGTGCCGCTGGATGGAAGCTACGCAGCCTGCGCCGGCCCTGCTCCGGGACGCGGCCCCCTCTCTCTAGCGGAGGCCTTTCGCCTGGCGTGTCCCGGCCCTTTCGCCGACCTTGGCTCCGCCCTTGGCCCGGAACGGCTGCTGGCTGCTCTGGAGGCCTTTGCCCTGTTTGAGCTGCTGCCTTTCCCATTGCCGCTGGCCGTTACTGACCGGCCCGACTTGATCGGCGGAGACGTGCGCATGGAGGCCCTGGGGCAGGGGCAGATGCTGGTCAGCCCGCTGCAGATGGCGCTGGTCGCTGCCGCGTTTGCCAACGGCGGCAGGATGCCAGCGCCGCACTTGCTCGCCCGGTCGCAGCCGGACATTGCGGCGGGTTGGGCGGCCGCCTCTGGGGCAAGCCGTCAGGTGATCTCCGCTGAGGTGGCTGCTCAGGTATCGGCGCTGACACCTGCACTTGCGCCGAAGCGCAGCGCAGGTGCAAGTGTGGCAGCTCCTGCGGATAGTGACATCGGTCGGGTAGCAGCCATGGCGCAGGCCGGCGTGATCGGTCATGTTGGCGCGGCGATTGGCGGGCAGGGCGGCCAGTTGGGTTGGTTTCTTGGGTATGTCGGGCGCTATGCGGTGGTAGTGGTGCTGGAGGGGGGAACGCCGGGTCAGGCGGCGGCGGTTGGGGTGCAAATGCTGGTTCGGGCGGGGTTGTGAAAGTTTTGCATCTGTATAAGGGCTATGCGCCCTTGCCGGGTGGCATTGAGGGTCATATTCAGTCGCTTGCTGAGACGCAGGCCGGTGCCGGGCATGAGGTAACGGTGTTGGTGGCCCGTCCGGGCTGGCGAAGTGTGCGGGAGGAGGTAAATGGCGTGCAGGTTATTCGTGCCGGGGCGCCGCTGGCGTTGGCTTCGGTGCCGTTGAGTCTGGCGTATTTTCGGGTCTTTGCTGGGTTGGCGCCGGATGTTGTTCATTTGCATGTTCCCTACCCTCCGGCGGAAGTGGCTGCCTGGCGGCGGGGGCTTCCGTATGTGGTTACGTATCATGCTGAGGTTTCTCGCTTTGTGCAGCGGGTGGTGATGTTGTTGTATGCTCCGGTGCGGCGGCGTGTGTTGTCTGGGGCTGTGAGGGTGTTGGTTGCGAGTGGGCAGCTTGGTTGTAGTAAATGGCTATGCGCATTAAATCCGGTGGTGATCCCGTTCGGCGTGAATATCGAAACGTTCACGCCGGGACCGGGCAGGAGCGAAACGGGCCGGGTTTCTCTGCTGTTCGTCGGGCGGCTGCGGCACTACAAGGGGTTGGATGTCCTGCTGCGCGCGCTGGCCCGGCTCCCCGGCCCCCGGCTGGTGATCGCCGGGGAGGGGCCGGAGGGTCCCCGGCTGCGGCGGCTGGCTGCCCGGCTCGGGCTGGGGGACAGGGTCCGGTTTGCGGGAAACGTCTCCCCGGCGGACCTGCCGCCCCTCTACCGGTCCGCGGATGCCTTCCTGCTGCCGGCCACATCGCCCGCGGAGGCTTTCGGCATCGTGCTGCTGGAGGCCATGGCCAGTGGCTTGCCCTGCATCACCACCGAGGTCGGCACGGGCACCTCGTGGGTGGTGCAGGATGGCGTGACCGGGCTGGTGGTCCCGCCCTCCGACCCGGCAGCGCTGGCCGGGGCAATCCGGCGCCTGGCCGGGGACGCGGCCTTGCGCGCGCGGATGGGTGCCGCCGGGCGCGCGCGGGTGGAGGCGGAATTCACCCAGGAGAGGATGGTACAGAGGGTGGAGGAGGTCTATCGCGAGGTGGCGGCCCGCAGTTGACACGACCCGAATTGGCCTTATACTGAGCGTGCGCTGAACGCTGTGCCTTCGCTCATCTGCCTGCCGACAAAGGAGGTCCCCATGTCCGCTTACCCCCGCCTGCCTGCGCTGATCGCCGGTGTTGCCGTGCTGGCTATCCTGTGCGCTGCCCCGCCCGCCCTGCCGGCCGCCCCGTCCACCGTACCCGCCGCTCTGCCCGCCCTGCCCACCGCCCTGCGCGCCACGCCTCCCATCCTGCCCGCCGGCGCTGCGCCCGCCGGGGCCACGTGGTACGTGCGCACCGATGGCGGCTCCCCCACGCAGTGTACCGGCCTGGTAGACGCGCCCTACCCCGGCAGCGGCAGCGGCCAGCCCTGCGCGTGGGACCATCCTTTTCGCGCCCTGCCGCCCGACGGTACGCCGCGCATCGCCTCCGGCGACACGCTGATTATCGGCGCCGGAGCCTACCGCATGGGCTACGGCGCGCCCGGGGCCGACAACTGCGACGCCGGCGGCGCCTTCGGCTGCCTCATGTCGCCCATCCCCTCCGGCCCCTCCCCGGCCAACCCCACCCGCATTCTGGGGAACAGCGCCGCCCCCGACCCGCCCCAACTGTGGGGCGCCGAGCGGCCGTGGTTCATCGTCAATATGACCGACTCCAGCAATGTCGAGATCGGCTACCTCGAGATCAGCGACCACTCCGGCTGCGTCGAATTCCACAGCGGCGGGCTGGCCTGCGAGCGCGACAATCCTCCCTACGGAGATTGGGCTTCCTACGGTCTTTACGCCGAGGATTCGGCCAACGTTTATCTCCACGATCTGAACATCCACGGGCTGGCGGCCGGGGGCGTGCACGCCGGCCGTCTCACCGACTGGACGGTGGAGAACGTGCGCATCGCCGGCAACGGCTCGGTGGGCTGGGACGGCGACCTGTGGGACGATCTCGGCGACTCCAACTCCGGCGACCTGATCTTCCGCCGCTGGACGGTGGAGTGGAACGGCTGCGGGGAGACCTACCCCGGCGGGCAACCCACCGGCTGCTGGGCGCAGACGGCGGGCGGGTACGGCGATGGCTTCGCCACCGGCGAGAGCGGAGGCAACTGGCTCGTCGAAGACTCGATCATCCGCTACAACACCTCCGACGGCCTGGATTTTCTCTACATCCGGGAACCCGGCTCCTCCATCACCATCCGCCGCACCCTGGCCGAGGGTAATGCCGGCAACCAGATCAAGAACTTCCGCGGGCCGTTTCTGCTCGAGAATTCCATCATCGTCGGCAACTGCGGCTTCTTCGACGGCCAACCCTTCACCTACAACGTGGACGCCTGCCGCGCCATGGGCGATGCCCTGGAACTCGGTCTCACGGCCGGCGACCAGGCCACCGTAACCAACAACACCTTCACCAGCGAGGGCGACTGCCTGGTGGGGGCCGAAGCCTACGGCACCCCCAACGGCTCCGAGCGAGTGATCCTGCGCAACAACATCTTCGTCGGGCAGGTGGACTTCTGGCAGCCCTTTGAGAACACCTGCCTGATCTATCAGGAAACTTTCCCCACCGACCCGTTCGACATGGATTACTCGATTATCAACGACGTGAAGGATGATCTCTGCCCTGGCCCTCACGACATCTGCGGAGTCCCGCCAGGCCTGGTCAATGCCGGGGTGGACACGTTCGACGCCCACCTGCTGGAAACCAGCCCGGCCATCAACGCGGCCCTGGCGAGCGCCGCGCCGCCCGACGACTTCGACGGCTACGCGCGCGACGCGCAGCCGGACATCGGCGCCTACGAATGGCGACCGGCGGCGGACACGCCCACGGCGACCGTCAGCGCGACGGCTACTGCCACCCCCACACCTACGGCAACGCCCAGCCCTTCTCCCACTCTCTCGGTCTCCCCGTCTCCCACTCTGACCCGCACCCTAACACCCACCCCAACGTCCAGCACCACGCCCGCCGGGGCCACGTGGTACGTGCGCACCGATGGCGGTTCAGCCGAACGCTGCACCGGGCTGGTGGATGCTCCCGACCCGGGCAGCGGCACGAATCAACCCTGCGCCTGGGATCACCCCTTCCGCGCCCTGCCGCCGGATGGGACGCCGCGCATCGCCGGCGGCGATACTCTGCTCATCGCAGCCGGCAGTTACATGATGGGCTACGGCGCTCCTGGCGCCGACAACTGCGACGCCGCGGGCGCATTCGGCTGCTTCATGCTGCCCATCCCCTCCGGCCCCTCCCCGGCCAGCCCTACCCGCATCCTCGGAGACAGCCAGAATCCCCCTGATCTGTGGGGGGCGGAGCGTCCCGAGATCATCGTCAACCTGACCGACTCCAGCAATGTCGAGATCGGCTACCTCGAGATCAGCGACCACTCCGGCTGCGTCGAATTCCACAGCGGCGGGCTGGCCTGCGAGCGCGACAATCCTCCCTACGGAGATTGGGCTTCCTACGGTCTTTACGCCGAGGACTCGGCCAACGTGTATCTCCATCACTTGAACATCCACGGGCTGGCTGCCGGGGGCGTGCACGCCGGCCGCCTCACCGATTGGACGGTGGAGGACGTGCGCATCGCCGGCAACGGCTCGGTCGGCTGGGACGGCGACCTGTGGGACGACAACGGCGACTCGAACGCCGGCGACTTGATCTTCCGCCGCTGGACGGTGGAGTGGAACGGCTGCGGCGAGACCTATCCCGGCGAGCAGCCCACCGGTTGCTGGGCGCAGACCGCCGGCGGCTACGGCGATGGCTTCGCCACCGGGTTGAGCGGCGGATACTGGCTCATCGAAGACTCGATCATCCGCTACAACACCTCCGACGGCCTGGATTTCCTCTACATCCGGGAGCCCGACTCCTCCATCACCATCCGCCGCACCCTGGCCGAGGGCAACGCCGGCAACCAGATCAAGAACTTCCGCGGGCCGTTTCTGCTGGAGAACTCCATCATCGTCGGCAACTGCGGCTTCTTCGACGGCCAACCCTTCACCTACAACGTGGACGCCTGCCGCGCCATGGGCGATGCCCTGGAACTCGGTCTCACGGCCGGCGACCAGGCCACCGTAACCAACAACACCTTCACCAGCGAGGGCGACTGCCTGGTGGGGGCCGAAGCCTACGGCACCCCCAACGGCTCCGAGCGAGTGATCCTGCGCAACAACATCTTCGTCGGGCAGGTGGACTTCTGGCAGCCCTTTGAGAACACCTGCCTGATCTATCAGGAAACTTTCCCCACCGACCCGTTCGACATGGATTACTCGATTATCAACGACGTGAAGGATGATCTCTGCCCTGGCCCTCACGACATCTGCGGAGTCCCGCCAGGCCTGGTCAATGCCGGGGTGGACACGTTCGACGCCCACCTGCTGGAAACCAGCCCGGCCATCAACGCGGCCCTGGCGAGCGCCGCGCCGCCCGACGACTTCGACGGCTACGCGCGCGACGCGCAGCCGGACATCGGCGCCTACGAATACGGCGCAACAGGCCCGACCTTCGCCGACGTGCCGGCCGACTACTGGGCTTATGCGTGGATCGAGGCCCTGTACGCCAGCGGCATCACCGGCGGCTGCGCCGCCAACCCGCTCCTCTACTGCCCTGACTCCACCGTCACCCGCGCGCAGATGGCCATCTTCCTCGAGCGCGGCGTCCAGGGCAGCGACTACGCCCCGCCCGCCGCCACCGGGACCATGTTCGGCGACGTGCCGGCCGCCTACTGGGCCGCGGCGTGGATCGAGCAACTGGCGCGGGACGGCATCACTGGCGGCTGCGCGCCGGGCGCGGGCGACCCGCCGGGTCTCCCCTACTACTGCCCGGAGGCAGCCGTGAACCGCGCCCAGATGGCGATCTTCCTGCTGCGCTCCGAGCACAGCGCCGGCTACCAGCCGCCGGCCGCCACCGGGACCATGTTCACCGACGTGCCGGCCGACTACTGGGCCGTGGCGTGGATCGAGCAACTGGCCGCAGAGGGCATTACTTCCGGCTGCGGCGGGACCCTGTACTGCCCGGAAAGCCCTGTCACGCGCGCGCAGATGGCGGTCTTCCTCGTGCGCACCTTCAACTTGCCGCTGCCGTAGCAGAAATGGGAACACGGATTCGCAGGATTTGACGGATAGGGGTATCCTGATCCGTGCAATCCCACCAATCCGTGTTCTCTGTGCGCACGGTCAGCACCTCCCCACCCTTTCCTCCTTCCTCCCTTCCTCCTTCCTTCCTTCCTCCTTCCTTCCTGTGCTACAATCGGCGCCATGCCCACCCGCCTCTCCCGCCTGGCCGACGGCGTGATGGAAGCCTGCTGGCTGGCCGCGCTGATCACCGTCCCCCTGTTCTTCGACATCTATTCCAGCCGCATTTTCGAGCCGGACAAGATCGCGCTGGTGCGCTCGCCCGCGCTGATCCTCAGTGCCGCGCGCGCCATCAAGCCGATGAACCAGGGCGGGCAGGGCGGCGGCCTGCGCCAGTTACTCCGCAGGCCGCTGGTCGCCCCGGCGATAGCAGTGGCCGCGGTCACCGCGCTGGGCGTGGCGGTCTCGGTCACGCCGCGAGTCAGCCTGCTCGGCTCCTACCAACGGCTGCAAGGGGCCTACACCACCGCCTCCTACCTGGCGGCCTTCGGCGCGGTGTACGCCAACCTGCGACGCAAATCGCAAATGGAACGGCTGGTCAATACCGTGATCCTCACCAGCCTGCCCATCGCCATCTACGGCATCCTGCAACACTACGGGCTGGACCCCATCCCGTGGGGCGGCAACACTACCGACCGGGTGACCGGCAACCTGGGCAACGCCATCTTCATCGGGGCCTACATGATCATGGCCTGCCTGCTGGGCGCCGGGCGGCTGGTACAGGCGCTGCGCACGCTGTTGTCCCCCGCCTCCAACTTCCAGTCTCAGGGGGCCAGGCTCAGAGCAGGCGTCCTGGGCGCGCTTTATGGCAGCATCTTTGCCGGCCAACTGATCGCCATCTACTTCAGCGGCTCGCGCGGGCCGTGGCTGGGGCTGCTGGCCGGGCTGTACTTCTTTTCGATTTTGCTGGCGGCCCGCGCTCGCGGCCGGGGGCCGGTGCTGGCCATCCTCGGCCTGTCGCTGCTGGTGGCGGCCTTCATCGGCGTGTTGAACATTCCGGGAGGCCCGCTGGAGGCGCTGCGCTCGCGCCCGCTGATCGGCCGGCTGGGGCGCATCTTCGAGACCCAGTCCGATACCGGCCGGGTGCGCGTGCTGATCTGGGAGGGCGACGTCAAGCTGATGCTGCGGCCCCACCCGGCGCTGCAATACCCGGACGGGCGCACCGACGCCCTCAACCCCCTGCGCCCGCTGATCGGCTACGGGCTGGAGGCGCTGTACGTGGCCTTCAACCCCTTCTACCCGCCGGAGCTGGCCTACATTGAGCACCGCAACGCCTCGCCGGACCGCTCCCATAATGAAACGTGGGACGCGCTGGTCTTCGGCGGCGCCCTCGGCCTGGGCGTGTACCTGGCGCTGTACGCCGCCCTGTTCTACTATGGCCTGAAATGGCTGGGCTTTATGGCCTCCGCCGGGCGGCGCAATCTGTTCCTGGGACTGTACCTGGCGGGGGGCGTGGCCGGCGTGCTGGCCGCCGCCTGGGTGGAGCGGGGCAGCGGTGGACTGGCCTTCATCGGCGTGGGGCTACCCTCCGGCATCCTGCTCGGGCTGCTGCTCCTCCTCGCCCTGACCGCCCTGTTCCCTGATCGGGGCACCCAGCCGGCGACTGGCGCCGCGCCGCAACCAATCCTGCTGGCGGCGCTGCTGGGGGCGCTGGTGGCCCACTTCACCGAGGTGCACTTTGGCATTTCCGTGGCTTCCACCCGGTTGTATTTCTGGGCGCTGGCCGGGGCGCTGGCCGTGCTCGGGCAGGGGTTGGTGGGGGACGATCCGGTTGCGGTGGAGGACCTTCGGCGGGCAGCGCGGCGCAGCCGGAAGTCCCCGGCGGGCAAGCGCCGCAAGGGCGGGGGCGGCGCCCTCGGGGGTAGGGGTGGGGCATTGCCCCACCCTACGCCATCGGCGTGGCTGCGGCCGGCGCTGCAGGGCGGGCTGCTGCTCAGCGGGATAATGCTCATCCTCGGCTTCGACTTCGTCAACAACAGCATCCGGCTGAACAGCGCCGGCGCCATTCTCGCTCGCGCGCTCACCCGGCTCTCCACCCAGGGCTATGCTACCTCCTACGGCGTGCTGGCCATGCTGCTGATCACGTGGGCCGCCGGCTCAGTGCTGTTCTGGCTTGCCGGCGAGCAGGGCGAGAACTGGCGGAGCCTCGCTGCCACGGCCGGGGTCTCGGCGGGCGCTGCCTTCGTGGCCCTGCCGCTGTTCGCCGCGCGGGTGGCTGCCATTGCTCGCCAGACGCCCGGCAACCTGGCGCAACTGGTGCAGGTCACCGATCAACTGGCCGGCATCTTCGGCCTGTTCTACGGGTTGTCCCTGCTGCTGGTCGCCGCGCTGGCCCTCAGCCTGATCCGGGAGTGGCCGGCCCGGCTCTGGAATCCCATCGGGGGCGCCGGCGCCGGCCCGGTGCTCACAGGCGCGCTGTACGGCGGGCTGGCGGCCTTTGCTGTGCTGCTGGGGCTGGTGAGCAACGCCCGGCTGGTGCAGGCGGACATCGTCTTCAAGGCCGCCAGTAGCTTCGACAACAGCAGCCAACCGCAACAGGCCGCCATCGCCCTGTACGAGCACGCCGTGGCCCTGGCGCCCGATCAGGACTTCTACCTGCTGTTTCTGGGGCGGGCCTATCTGCAAGCGGCCAACACCGCCACCGCGCCCGCCGAAAAAGAGGGCGACTTCCAGAAAGCCCGCGCCAGCCTGGAGCGAGCGCAGCAGCTCAACCCGCTCAACACCGACCACACCGCCAACCTGGCCCGCCTGTACAGCAACTGGGCGCGCGCCACAACCGACGCGGCCCTGCGATCGCAGCGCGCCCAACAGTCGGACTCGTATTATCAGGCGGCGGTCAGGCTCAGCCCCAACAACTCTACCCTGTGGAATGAGTGGGCGGTGGTGCAGTTCGACCTGTTGGGCAACGCCGCCGCTGCGCAGCAGTACTTCGATCGCTCGCTGGCCATGGATCCGAACTACGATCAGACGCAGAACTTGCTGGGCCAGTTCTACGAGCTGCAGGCCGCAGCCGGGGCCGACGCCCAGGGGCAGGCCGCCCTCTTCGCCCGGGCTGACGCCGCCTACCAGAAGGCGCTGGAGCTGGCCCGCGATGACGCCGGCCGGCGCGAGGCCCATACTAACCTGGCCAGCCTGTACGTGCGCCGGGAGCAGTACCCGGCCGCCATCGAGGAAAACCTGGCCCTGCTGGAGTTGAACCCCCCGCAGAGCCAGCTCTGGCAGATCCACCGGGCGCTGGCCAACCTGTACAGGCTGACCGGCGACCTCGACGCAGCCCGCCAGCACGCCCAACTGGCGCTGCAGAGCGCCCCGGACGACCAGAAGGCAGAACTCCAGGCGCTGATAGACAGCCTGGGAAAATGAACACGTAGAGCGTTGGCGAAAGAAAGGCTGGCATGGGGATGCCAGCCCTACG
>CAYZNA010000069.1:5903-12418 GCA_964478665.1 uncultured Anaerolineales bacterium | reverse complement strand
TCTCGAACATGGCGCTCTCTTCGAAGGCCGGGTTCATCGTGGCCGATTCCACGAACTCCTCCGCCTGCCCGCGGATTTCGGCGAAGCGCAGAAAGTAGTCAATCTTCTCGCGGATCTCGGTCTTCGACTTCTCAATCGTCTCTTTGGTGTCAATTTCCAGCGCAGTCAGGTTGGGCACACCCTGGACCGGGGTGTGCTGGCCGAATACGTTCTGGCCCAGCATCCCACTCAGGCTGTGGACCGGGTTGGTGGAGGCAAGCAGCGTGCGCTGGCCGCGTCCGGACAGGGCCACCGCCGCCGCCCCGGCCAGCACGGTCTTCCCCACCCCGCCCTTGCCCCCGAAGAATACGTATTTCTGGTTCGGGTGGGCCTCGGCAAACTGGCTCATCGAAGTTTCAATGTGCATGGATGTTCCTCAAAATACAGCTTACTTCCGGCGGGAGCGAACGCTGGCTATACCGTTTCGTCCCCGAACATCAACCCTGCCATTCGTTCGATCATCGGCAGGCCGGTCACGTCGCGTTCCATTTCGTTCACGCGGGCCATCACTTGCCCGCCAAACAGGTCGTCAATCCTGGCAAGATAGCCCTGCTGCATGTTATAGCGGTTGCGCAGGTACTCCGGCAGGGAGGGCGAGTCCAGCAGATGGGAGGGCAGCACGCGGTTGACAATATAGCCGCTGATGGGCACATCAAACTTGCTGAACAGCCGGGCGGCGTTCTGAGTGTCAATCAAGATCATCTCTTCCGGCACCAGCACAAAGAAGAAGGCGGTCTTTTGTTTGTCGGTCAGGATGCCAGAGGAAGTCTGGATGCGGTTCTTGATGTATAGCAGTTCGCCGAGGATCTTGTCCTCCTCCAGTTCCTTCTTGCGCTGGAAGCGGGCCGCCATCTGCTCGTATTCCCGCATCTGCTCCCGCAAATGGGTGATCTTGCTGATCCATTGGTCGTACACGCTGGCCATGCTCAGATAGTACAGGGCGTGGCCCAGCGGCACCAGATCGTAAATGTAATAGTCGTAATCGCCGGACATCACAATGTCCACCACCTGATCGAAGATGGCGCTCTCCTCCATGGCCGGTTCGGCGGCGGCGGCCTGAATGTAGGTCTCGATTTCTTCCGGGATCTCTGGCAGGCCATACATATGCAGAATCTTCTGCCGGATCTCTTGCTGGTAGGCCTTGATGTGTTGATCGGCGTCAATTTCCTGCGCGTACAGGTTGGGCATGATTTCCACCGCGCCCTTGCCGTAGATGTCGCGCTGAAAGATATCGGAGAGTGAGGCCTGCGGGTCTACCGAAAACACCAGCACCCGTTTGCCCTGTTTGGCCAGCCAATAGGCGGTGGCAGCCGAGGAAGTGGTCTTGCCCAGCCCGCCTGTGCCGCCGTACATGAGGTAGCGGCGGTCCGGGTGTTGTTGAAAAATGCGTGCGAGGGACAACGTAGAACCTCCGTTGTGGAATAGTGTTATGGCTTGCTCGTGGGGGCCGCCGGGGAGCCGGGGCACAAATCGCCAGTGCCGGCCCGGCGCTGATTTGCCGGACGGCGCGCCTCAGGCCAGCGCATCCGCCAGGTCTTTTTCGCGCAGCATGCGGCGCTTCCACGTGGCTACCTGGGGCACCACGTAGGGCAGCAGCCGCAGGGAATAATAGGGCGGCAGGATGGGTACGCCCAGAAGATCGCCCATGGTGATCAGGATAAACAGGTGCTCCATGCTGCCGCGCGTTTTGAGGGCAAAGCGGGCGGCCTCGTGGGTTGACATGCCGTAGATGAAGTCCAACACGTTATTCAGTGCTCTTCGCAGAAAACTTCGTTCCTCTTCGCTCATGTTCTTGTTGCTCCGTGAATCGGTTGAAAGAGTGTTCCCCGGTTACCCGGGCGGGTCTTCCACGGGTGTCTCAAGCTGCCGGATAACCAGCACCTCGAACTCTCGTGGATCGTTGCCAGTATAAACAATTCCTGTGCTAAATACAATGGTGGGGTAAGTGCGCACCCGATATCGGACGGCGAGCAGCAGGCCAGGCAGCGACCACAGATTGACCCACTGAACACGCAGCCGTCGGGGAAAGCGGCGCGCCAGGTGCCCCAGGCTGCGCACCAGCCACGCATCCGGCGACTGCGACTCGGTCAGACTGTCCTTCAACCGGGCCTGTTCGAACATCTCGCCCACGTAGCCAAAGCCGGCTGGTGCATGTTCGAGCATGGGATTGCGCTGCGAAAGAACGGTAATGTTCAGAGTCGCGGACCGGCTCACAGGTTGAGCAACTGTTCAATCTGGCGGTGAGCGGCGCCGGTCGCCTCCCATCCCACAAACCGGGTCCGGCCATTGAGGATCACGGTCGGGTAGCGGCGGATGCTGTGGCGCAGCAGCTTCCACATGCCCGCGGCCGACTGCGGGTCAATGATGTGAATCACCACCCGCCGGCCGAACCGCCGCGCGGTGTGCTTTGCCCAGTCGGAGACGCGCAGGTACTCCTGCTTCCAATCCTCCGGGTATTCGTTGATTTCCTGATTGTGCACCGTATCGCCGAGACCAAGACCCGCCTGGTTAGACATCGTCTCACAGTGCGGTCAATGGTAGAAGCCGCTCAGCACAGGCGCCACAATTTCAACATGTACGGGGGTCATGGCTGCACCCGCGCGCCAGGCAGATGCCGGCCGATCAGCGAATCCACCGCGCTCTGGTCCAGTCCGGTGTACTTCTCGCCGCTGACCATGAACGTGGGGTACTGGCGCACGCCACGCCGCAGGGCCGCCCACATGCCCTGAGGCGATTGCGCGTCGGTAATCTTCACCACCAGCCGGCCGGCGTGCTTCTCGGTGAGGTTAAATATCACGTCGGAGAGCGCCTGCCATTCCTGCATCCACTCCGGCGGAAACGAATCCATATCCTGCTGGTGGACCGCACCCCCTACCCCGACGCCGTCCAGAAACACCTGGCAATGGGAACAGTGATCCATGCTGCCCAGCACGTGAGCAATCACCTCAACCTGCAAGGGAACCGCGTTCATCTCATTCCTCCTGGCGCTACAACCCCTCCCCTCGGGACTGCCTGCGTCTGACGAGCACTATGCGGCAGCGGCCTGAACAGGGAGGGCCTGCACAGTCACAGGCCCTCCCGAACTCCGCCGAAAAACCGGGACGAACTCAGTCGCCGGCTGGCGCAGCCGCCATGCCGGTGACCCGCGCTTGCTGGAAGGCCTTGAGCCCGTCAATGAACAACAGGACCGCCGCCACAACCATATACAGGCCGAAGGCGGCCGAGATCACATTGCCCAGGATGAAGCCGGCATTGGCCTTGGCCCCGGCGGTGATGATCCCCAGCCAGATGGCGTTGTACAGCGAGACGTACAGCAGGGCCGCCACAGTAGTGACATACATGAACATGCCCGGCCAGAAGGCCCAACTGGCCGGCTTGGCCTGCCGCGCCAGCCAGATGGCGATCAGCAACAACGCCATCCCGGCGAACAGTTGGTTAGAACCGCCGAACAACACCCAGATCCACTGCCAGAAGCCAAACACGATCAGGAAGAAGGTGAGCAGCACGGCGACGATTGAGCCGACGTGCGGGTTCTTGAAAGCCGGGATCTTTTCGCCCAGCAACTCCGCGCTGGCCACGCGCATGAAGCGCAGCACGAGCTGCATCACAGTGAGCGCCATCACGGTCAGGAACACGGCGCCAATCGCGCCGCCGAGGGCGCTGGGAACGCCGATCACGGCCAGGAAGCGGGCCATGCCGCGGGCAAACACGCCGCCCGCGCCGATGCTCAGGAAGTAGTTCTTGCCGGCGTCGTAGATTACCGTGTCCCCGATCTTGAGCGCGGTGGCGGCAAACACCACCGAGAGCACACCCAGCACGGCCTCGGTGTACATCGCACCGCTGCCCACCGGCAGTGCGTCAGTCTCTTTTTCCAGTTGCCGCGCCGTGCCGGAGGTGGACACCAGGCTGTGCCAGCCCGATACCGCACCGCAGGAGATGGTGACGAACAACAGCGGCCAGATCGGTCCCAGGTGCGGCTGGAAGGCCGTCACGAAGGCCGGAATCTCGAAGGAGGTGTTTACGCTGCCGGTGAAGGTCGCCACCGCGATCCCGATGATCGAGCCGACGATTCCCAGGAAGACGAACCAGAAGCTGGTGTAGTTGATCGGCTGGGCAAAGCGCCAGATGGGAAGCACTGAGCCAAGGTAACAGAAGCCGAGCATCACGATGGCCCAGAAGAAGTTGGCCCAGGTCATGTCGCCGTAACCCAGCGGGCGGGTGAAGAGCACCCCGGTCTTGGGGTCCCCGGCCAGCCCATTGATGGCGCCGACGATGTTCTGCGCCGCGCCGGTCGTGCCAAGCCAGATGCCGATCAGCGCCAGCAGGACCGTGACCACCGTGGTCACCATCAGGTCCATTCGCCAGCGATAGGTCATCTGTCCGGCCAGCATGCCGGCTACAACCAGCAGCAGAAAGCCAATGGCCACCGTCTTGCCCGCCAGCAGCGGAGCAATGAGTGCGCCGAAGGCGCCCATGATCAGCAGCAGGTAGATGTACATGAACGACAGCAGCAGGGTGCGCGCGCGGGGGGAGATCAACTTATACGACAGCCCGCCCATCGTCATACCGTCATTGCGCATGGCCAGCATGATGGCGGCATAGTCCTGCACCCACCCGATAAAGAATACACCCGCGATCAGCCACAGGATCGAGGGCAGCCAGCCAAACTGGATTGCGGTGATTGGTCCGACGATGGGACCCAGCGCCGCGATGGACTTGAACTGGTAGCCGAACAACACGCTTCCGCTGGCCGGCATGAAGTCCACGCCGTCGTTGTACATCTTGGCCGGCGTGGCGCGGTTGGGGTCGGCCTGGATGATGTCACGATCTACCCGGCTGGCATAGTAGCGGTAGCCCAGGTAGACGATGACGATGGTGACAAGCAAGGCACCGAGTGACATGATGGATCCTCCTCGTTAAATGACGCGACTTTTCCGGGCGATTATCCTCCGGCGGGCGCTGGCCGCCCGGCTGGCCAGCAGGCCGGGGCATAACGCTTACCACAATTCCGCGATACGCTCACCTCCTCCCCATCTGCGCCGATGAATAGCCGGTGCAGCTACCGGGGCGAAATACAAAGCGCCATCCGGCGCGGTATTCCACGATAGACGGCGCTTCACTGATAGTACCGGCGAGCAACCAGAAGACAACCATCCGGGTCTGCGTTCGCGCAGGCCCTTACGGCAAACCTGATCGCCAGGTACATCGGGGCGACCTGTTTTTTCATTCGCACCAGTCTCTTCCCTCCAGGCGAGCGAAGTTCGACGTGCCGCCACCAGGTCCGGTGAAGGCCGGGGTACCCTGCGGCAAATCGGACTTCCCCGGCTACCAGGTTTTAACCCTTCCGGCGGGTATTGGTTGCGTTGTCAGGGCCGATTCTGGAGTAACTCCGCTCAGAGTCAGGCCATTCCCGGCAATTCGCTCATCGAAACATCGCGCGCACCCGTTCGGTCTCGGGCGCGCCGCGCTTCCCCAACACCTTGTAAATCGCCACCGGCTCAGTTTTGCCCTTCACCAACCGGGCGGCCACAAACTCGGTTTCGTACTCTTCATTAATCCGTCTGTAGGTGGCTCCACTGATCAGTACCGGCCACGCCAGCTCCTTGGTCAGGTCCTGCAGCCGGGAAGCCAGATTGACGTTGTCGCCGATCACGGTGTAGTTCACCCGTTTCTCCGAGCCAATCAATCCCACGAACACCTCCCCGGTGTTCAGGCCAATGCCAATCTCAAACTGCCTGGGGCCGCTGCCCCCGGCCCACTTCTCGCGCAATCTGTCCAGCGCGGCGCGCATCTCCAGCGCAGTCTGGACCGCGCGCCGGGGATGGTCGGGGTAAGGGATCGGTTCCCCGTAAAAAGCCAGGATGGCGTCGCCCTCGTATTTGTCCACCGTGCCCCCGTTACGGTGGATAATCTCGGTCATCACCGAGAGGTATTCGTTCAGCAGCTCGACCAGCGCCTCCGGGGCCATTCTTTCGCTGATGGTGGTAAAGCCGCGAATGTCCGAGAACAGGATGGTCAGGTCGGCGCGCTTATTCAGCGAGCGGATGTCCCGGGTTTCGATCAATTGTCGCACCATTTGCGGGGAGATGAAGCGCTCAAAGATGCCGCGTACCCGGCGCTTTTCCAGCTCCTCGTTCACCGCCCGCTCCAGTGTGGGCACAAACACGCCCACCGCCAGCGCCAGCGCCGGCACAACCACCGGCGTCTCCAGCCGGGCCACTGCAAACAACCCGAACCACAGCGCACTGTAGGCCAGCAGCCCCCCCAGGGTGGCAACCACCACCAACAGCGCCGGGCGCAGGCGGCTGAGCAGATACCCGGCCAGCGCCATCAGCGCCAGAATCAGCAGCCCGGGCCAGCGCCCCACCGCCGTAATGAAGTTCCCCTCCAGCAAGGTGTCAATGCCGTGCGCGTTGACCTCCACCCCCGGCATGGGTAGGGTGTGGCCGCTGAACGGCGTGGGATAGGTGTCGTGC
>CAYZNA010000069.1:0-5893 GCA_964478665.1 uncultured Anaerolineales bacterium | reverse complement strand
CCCCGACCAGCGCGCTCGAGCCGGCGGAGCGCGGCGGAGGACCCTCGCCGTTGGCCACCTGATACGCCGGATAATACGGGAAGGTTCGTGGCGGGCCGCGAAAATTGATGAGCAGGTGCCGGTTCTCCAGCGGCGCCACCGACTGCCCCAGGCGGATGGCGCTGCTGCTCGGCTTCGAATCCGGCGTTACGCCCAGATACAGCGCCGCCGTCCAGTACGACCACGAGTAATGCAGCTCGTCATCCTGCGCCTGCCACTGCAGCAGCCGCCGCACAAAGGCGTCCCGGTCGCGGCTGAAGTTTGCCAGGCCCACCGCCCGCACGCTCTCGGCAATGGCAGGGATGGGGGTGAGCACCTGCGTCAGGCGATAGCCCTGCCCGCTGGTCTGGGCGATCTCGTTGGTCACCACCACGTTGCCCGCGCGCCGGATGGCCTCCGCCAACTGCGCGTCGCCGCCCGCGCGCTGATCCTCTTCGTAAAAGAAGACGTCCAGCACACTCACCTTCGGGCCGCCGGCGGCAATGTTAACCACAATCCGGGCCAGATAGTCGCGCGGCCACGGCCACTGCAGGTGCGTCTGGTCAAACGATTCCTGATCCACCGCCACAATGGCAATCGGCGCCCCTGGCTGGCGCGGCCCCCGCAGGTTGAAGGCCGCGTTCACCGCGTTCAGCTCCACCGTCTCGAACACCCGCAGCAGCGAGAGCAGCCCCAGCAACGCCACCGTGAAGGCCAGACCGCTGGCGCGCACCCGGACCAGCGACCTGAAAGGCTTCCAATCCAACGGGCTGCGCGTTGCAGGGCCGGAAACTTTCATCGTACCTCGATCTGGTAATCGTCCACGTCCACGTCCGGGCGGTGAGCCTCCACCCAGCCGGCCAGCGTCTGCATCACGCGCTGGCCCCGCCCCGGATCGTTGCTCACCAGCGCGCAGCCGATCACCGCGCTGCCCCACGCATCGTGATGGTCCACCTCCGCCGCCGACACGTTGAACTCCTTGTGCAGCCGGGCCAGCAACCCTTTCAGCACCGAGCGCTTCTCCTTTAGCGAATACACGCCCGGCAGATTCAAAAACAGGGTCAGGGTGACGATGTGCATGGGCGCGAATTGTAGCACGAGCGCGCAAACCAGGGGCCGGAAGGCCGTCGGCGGGGTATAATCCCTGCTGTGGAAAACCGGACCACCCGCCTGTTGCTGATCGCCACTCTGGTGGCCGTGCTGTTGCTCGGCGCCGGCCTGTACCGCGAAGTCCGCCGCGCTGCCCGCCCGGTGGCCGAACTGGGCGGCGGCCTGGCCACCGAGGTGGCGGGCATCCTGCACCCCACCCCGACCCTGTACCCGGACCCGGTCACCATCATCCGCGAGGTGCGCAGCCTCAGCCGGCTGGAGACTGCTCAATACACCATCGAGAAAGTGATCACTGCCGAGGTCGGGCAGGGCGCATTGGGCGGGCTGTTTGGCGATAAGCTGCTGTTTGTGGCCCACGGCGTGGTGATTGCCGGCGTGGACCTCTCGCGCCTGTCCCCGCAAGACCTGCAGGTGGATGCCGCCGGGTTTGTCACCGTGGCGCTGCCCGCGCCGGAGGTCTTCGTCGCCACGCTGGACAACCAGAAGTCCTACGTGTATGACCGCCAGACCGGGCTGCTCACAAAAGGTCAGGTGGACCTCGAAACCCAGGCCCGCCAGCTTGCCGAGAGCGAGATCCGCAAGGCGGCGCTGGAAGACGGCATTCTGGAGCTGGCGCAGGCCAACGCCCGCAGCTACCTCGAGCGGCTGTTGCGCGGGCTGGGCTTCCGTGAAGTGATCTTCGTGGACCCCCTCCCGGCGCGCCTCACTCCCACGCCCGGCGGCTGACTTCTGCTATAACCGCCGGGTCCATGCCCCCGACCCATACCGCTCCCCGACCAGTTGCTCTGCCCGGGCGCCCTCCTGCCGACTCAGCCCCCCGACCGTTAACCTGACCCCCAGCATTTGCTCAAACCCCGAAGCGATGGCCCTGGCGGCGGTCTCCCACGCCACCTCCGCGCCCAGCACTTCCGCCACGGTGGCGGCCCGCGCCCGCACCCGTGCCCTGGCCGCCTCGCGGGCGACCTCATCCGGGAAAACCAGCGCCTCGCAAATGCGGGCAATATCGCCCGCCAGCGGCAGGCTACCGTGCTGCAGCACCACTCCCTTCTTGCGCACCTGCGCGCTGCCAATCAACTTCCTGCCGCCGGCAGTGATCTCGTGATCGCTGGCGACTTCGAAGCACACCGGCCCCGGGGCGTTTAACGTTTGAACGTTCAACGTTGGAACGTTTAGCGTGGGAACGTTTAACGCTTCCAGTCCGCGCAGCAGGGCGGCGCTCAGGCGGCGGTAGCTTTCCAGCACGCCGCCGGCCACGCGAGGCTCGTCCATCGGGGCAATCACCGAATAGGTCAGCTCGTCGGTGTGCAGGATGGCGCGCCCGCCGGTCGGGCGACGCACCACGTCCCAGCCGCACGCGCGCAGCCGGGTGGGGTCCACGTCGGCAAACGGTTGGGCGTAGCCGAGCGACAGGCAGGGCGGTTCCCACGCGAAGAAGCGCAGGGTGGGCGGGGCCTGCCCGCGCGAGACCGCCTCCAGAATGGCCTCGTCCACGGCCATGTTCAGCGCGCCGGGGGCGGGAGGGGAAAGGAGCAGACGCCACGCGGCGGGCGGGAGGCAAAAGGGGAGAGGGGAGAGTGAAGGTTCGCAGATGTCCGGCATAGATCCGAGAACACCCGCGGGCGGCCATCGCGCCCGTCTTCCAGCAGCGCCCGCTTGTACAGGAGGCGCAGCAGTTCTTGCGCCGGCGGCCTGTCGGCCAGGTTCTGGTCAAGCCCGTATTGGGCAACGTCGCCCTGTTCGACCAGCGCCAGAGTCGCCAGAATCAGCTTTTCGCCGTTATCTGAAGCGTCCCAGTAATAGCGGAACTGCTGGCTGCCAATATCACGCAGGCGTTCTACTACCCAGCGCTCGTCCGGCTGCCCCTCCCGCAAGTATCCCTCGGCATAGGCTTTGAACAGGTAATGCGCGGCGGCCTGCACAAAGTACGGATGGTGCCCGCCGTAACGCTCAACAAACGCGCGGTCACCAACGCGGAAGAGGAAACCCGCCGGCTCCGCTTGAGCCAATAGCCGGTCAATATCGGCGTCGCTGAAGCCGGTTAGATGGACCGGGCGGAGGAAGTTGAAAAAGGGAGATGTCAGGCCGGGATGCCCGCGCTGCAGGTCGGAGATTGCCCGGCGGCTGGCGATCACATACGAAAAAGAATACTTGCTCAGGCTGCGCAGACCACCGTAGAAATTTGCGTCGAGTTGGGGATTCCCTGCGGCGGTGTCGAACTCGTCAAAGAGGAAGACCACGGACAGCCGGGCAGCGCGGACACTTGCACCGCACTGCACGCACTCAGTGCGGCGCAGTGCAGGTGTGGCCGCGGCCAGACTCGTCGCTCACCAACCAGAGATACGCTGGCCGACTCGCCAATAGCGTTGTAGATTTCGCCGATTTCACGGCCACGCCCGATAAACGGCCGTCCACCCCAGACGGGATCTCCGAACGAAAAGGGGTTTCTCGCCATAATTCTTCCCTCACATCGAAGCTGCTGCGAAGATCATACCACGAACGGGACAGCAACGTAGCAGTTCTTCTGGTTCGGCAAACGGCCGGGCGTACCCCGGCGAAAGGCAGGCCGGTTCCCACGCCAAAAAACGCAGGGTGGGCGGCGCCTGCCCGCGCGAGACCGCCTCCAGATTGGCCTCGTCTACGGTCCTGTAGATCGCAAACCGCATCTGCCGCCGCACGCACAGGCCGGCGCCGGGCGGCAGGGCGGCCAGCCGCTCGGCGGCCAGGGTGAGGGTGGCCTCGTCCAGCCGATCTTCCCACTCCTCGCCGGCGTATTCAGCCAGTTCGTCGAGATCGTCAAAGTGCCAGCGGAAGTCAAACGGATGGCTGCCGGCCGGCCTCAGCCAGCCCTCCCGCACGGCCTGCGCTGTGGCCCGGTCGGCGGCCAGGTCGTCCGGCACGTAGTGGGATTCGTCCAGCTCCCCGACCGCGACCCAGGGACCGGGGCTGGTTTCGATCTGCACCTGCACCACCTTTGATAGCGGGCGCGGGTCAACCAGCAGGCCGCCGGGCCGCAGTGTTCGCCCGATCTCTCGCAGGGCATGGACCATGCCCTCGTGGTCCACTCATCAAAGGCTCCACGCCAGCAAGGCAACGTCAAAGGCGCCCGCCGGGAAGGGCAGAGCAAGGGTATCGGCGCCGGCCAGGGAGACGTTGGGGCGCCCGGCGAGGGCGGTCCGGGCCTCGCACAGCCGGTCCGGGTCCAGGTCAATGCCCACCAGCGCGGCAACGTGCGGGGCCAGGCGGGCGGTCAGCCGGCCCTCGCCGCACCCGATCTCCAGCACGCGCCTGCCGGCGAAGTCCACGTATTCCAGCAAGGTGCGGGTTTCGAGGCCTTCGGGGTCGCGTCGCATGGTCATTGCGGGGGCGTGCCGCGAGCGAAATCAAGCATCTCGTCCAGCATCAGCTTGAAGTTGGGGCACTTCTGGTAAACCAGCGACGGCTCGAGTCTTGGGAACAGGTTGGCTGCCCGTGTCACCTTGTCGTTTCTACCGGTGAGCCGCGCCAGCAGTTTCGACGGCGGTTCTGTGAAGTCCACTTCTTCCGGTCTGGCGCACTTCTCCGGCAGTCTCACTCTCGGGAAGAGCGACGGGGCGGCGATCAGCCATGCTTCAACATCGTGAACGGCGAAGTGCTGTCGGAACTTCGGGTGGTTCCCGCCGATCTCGCGGTGGAGGTAGTCGCGGGCAAAGGCGATCTTCTCATCCCGGCCCGCGCCCGGCGGAAAGCTTAACTTCAACCCGTACAGGTCCAGCAAGCCGAATACGGCGAGTGTATCGTCTTCGGCCAGATACAACTCCACGCGTTTCGCCGCCTTCTGGCGATAGTGGCCCTCACCCTCGAAACGCACCGGCTTGATTCCGACCGGCTGCGGCAGTCTGGGATCAAGCCAGCGTTTGAGGAATGCGGGGAGTGCCTTTTCTGTCCAGCCCTCGACGAGCAGGACGACCTTCATTCCATCGTCTCCAGCTCGCCGGACAGCATCAACTCGCCCAACTGATAGTGTTCCAGCCACTTCGCCAGTTTGTCGGCGGGCAGGCGGCGGAGCACCGTCTTGCCCGCGCGCCACTCGGCGACGGTGGTGATCTCGGGATACTCGCTGAAAGCGTTGAGGAGCTGCGGTGAATGGGTGGTGAGAATGACCTGTGTTCGCTTCGAGGCCTCGGCGGCCAGTTCTGCCACCAGCGGCAGCATGGAGGGATGCAGGCCGGTCTCCGGTTCGTCAATGGCGATCAGCGGCGGCGGAGTCGGGCTGGCCAGCACGGTGGTCAGGAACAGGAAGCGGAGAATGCCATCCGACAGGTCTGCCGTGGATTGCGGTCGATTGAGCGACTTCCAGCGCAGGCGCATCTGCACCCGGCCATCCTCGGCAGGCGGAAAGATCAGCTCGTCGAAGTCCTCTCCGAATGCCGCTCGCATGGCCGCGTTCACGTCCTCGCGGAAGCCTATCTCGCTCGAGTACAGTGTGTGCAGGACGGCGATCAGGTTGCTGCCGTCGGGGTCAACCTGACGCTCAAGGCGGGCGACGGTGGCGCGGCGCAGTTCGGAGGCCGGGTCGGTGCGGAGGTCGTGATATAGGTGCAAGGCAGAGAGCCAGCCTCTGATTTCATGGACCTGCGGATAGTCCAGCGGAACTGTGATCTCGCTCAAGAACGTCTCCGTTGCCCTGATGCTTTGGATGATTGCCTCAACGGGCGGCTTCCGCGCCGGCCACAGAGCATCACCGACAAAGGCCTGAAATCCATCTCTTTTCAAGAGTGACGCTACT
>CAYZNA010000068.1:0-12444 GCA_964478665.1 uncultured Anaerolineales bacterium | reverse complement strand
GCCAGGCCATGAGCGCGGCCATGCCTGGCGCCGCGACCGCCTTCCTGGCTTACGGCGATTTCCTCTATGAGCAGGGGCGCTGGGCCGACGCCCTTGCTGCCTATCAGCAGGCGCATGATCTGGCCCCCGGCATGGCTGCCCCGCTGGTATCCCTGGGCAACATGTACCGCGATCAAGGGGACTTCGCCAGGGCGCTGGAGGCCCTCCAGCAAGCGGTCGCCCTCGAGCCGAGCAACGTGGATGCCCTGCTCAGCCTGGGGCAGGCGCAGCAGTTGATGGCGGACTATGACGCGGCTGCTCGTACCTTCCGCCAGGCTGCCGATTGGGACCACGCTCGCAACGAGGGCGCCGCCGACGAGCGGCTGAACGTCGTCGGGTCGAAGCCCATCCCGCAGGCGATCGGCGCCTATCCGCAGGAGACTGAAGGCCGTGCGGGGGACGGTGGCAGCCTGCTGGCGCTGGGCAACCTGTATCAGTCGCAGGGCGACCGCGCCCGGGCCGCCGAGACCTTCCGCAAGGCCATCTCGATGACGCCGCTCTCCGGCGCAGCGTGGGAAGCGCTCGGCAACAACCAGTTGCTGTCGGGCAAGACCGCCGAGGCCGAGGCTTCCCTCAAACAGGCGCTCGCGGTGGAGCCTACCTACGTGCCGGCTTACTCCACCCTGGGCCTGCTGTACTGGCGCCTGGGCCGGCTGGACGAGGCCGAAGCCTCCTTCCGGGCCGGAATCGCTGCCAACGCCTCCGACCCGGCGGCCTATATCAACCTGGGGCAACTGCTGGCTGCGCAGGGCAGATTCGCCGAAGCCGAGGCGCAACTGAAAGCCGGTGTGGCTGCCAGCCCCGGCAATGCGCCCATGGCCGTGGCGCTCGGCAACTACTACCTGGCTTACGGGCAGACCGACCTGGCCCTGGCCACCCTGCAAGGCGCTATTGACGCCGAACCGGGCAAAACCGACGGCTACCTGGCCCTGGCTGCGGCGTATTTCAGCCTGGGCCGGGTGAGCGAGGCCCGCGCCGAATACCAGCGGGCTGTCAATGCGCAACCCACCAGCGGGGACGCCTACAGCGCGCTGGGCGACCTGGAGCGCTATGTCGGCCAGCCCGCCGCCGCCGAGCAGGCCTACCGGCGCGGCGCGGAAGTGGATCCCGCCGTGGTGAGCAGTGACCTCGGACTGGCGACTCTTTTCGGCCAGCAGGGCCGGCCTGATGAGGCCCTGAACGCATACGCGCAGGCCGTCAACGCCAGCCCGACCTCGACCGAAGCCTTGCTGGCGCAGGGCGACTTCCTGCGCTCGCGCGGGCAGTGGACTCAAGCGATCGCGCTCTACCATCAGGCCGCCGAACTGAATCTGGCCTCGGCTACCCCATGGGTTTCGTTGGGTGACACCTACCGGGGCCGGGCCGACTACGCCGCCGCGCTGAAAGCTTACCAGCAGGCCATCCGGCTGGAGCATGGCAACCCCGCCGGCCTGATTGGCCTGGGCCAGACTTACCAGCCTCAAGCGAAGTACGACCAGGCTGCGCTGGCCTTCAACACCGCCGCCGGTTGGGATTACACGCGCAACGATGCCTGGATGAGCCTGGGTGAGCTGGAAGTCAAGCGCAACCGACCCGGCGTGGCAATTGCCGCCTATCAGCGCGCTATCCAACTGCGCCCGAGAGACTCCGTTGCCTATATAGTTCTCGGGAGTCTGTATCAGTCACAGGCCATGGCGGACGACGCCTTTGCACAATACCAGACGGCGCTGCAGGTTGCTCCCCTCTCCGGCCAGGCGTGGGAGGCGATGGGGAACGAGAAGCTCGCCCGCGGCGATGTGTCCGGGGCGGAGACCGCTTACCAGAAGGCCATCGCGGTGCAACCGGGGTACATCAGCGCGTATGTCTCGCTGGGTAATGTGTATCACATCCAGGGGCAGTTGCAGAAGGCAGAAACCACCTTCCGGGCTGCCATTTCTGCCGATGCTTCTGCCGCCGCCGGCTACGTCAACCTGGGGCAATTGCTACAAGACCAGGCGCGCTTTGAGCAGGCCGAGGCGCAATACAAGGCGGCCATCCAGGCTGCGCCCGGTTCTGGCCAGGCGCTGACTGCCCTGGGGAGCTTCTATCTCTCCCTCAACAAGCCTCAGCAGGCGGTGGAATATCAGCAGCGAGCAATCGAGACTGATCCCGGCTTTCTGGGCAGCTATACCCGCCTGGCCCAGACCAGCCATCTGTTCCAGTCGCTGGTTGGCCTGGCGCAGACCTTCCAGTCGCAGGCGCAGTTTTCCGAGGCCGAGCAGGTATTACAGGCGGCCATAGCGGTGGACGCCTCTGCGCCCGATGCCTATGTTGCTCTGGTGAAGCTGCACCTTGGCCTGAATCGGGTTGAGCAGGCCTCGGAGATCGCCGAGGTTGGCCTGCGGGTGGCGCCCGGCGCGCCGTCGTTGTACCTTGCTCGCGGAGATATTGCCTTCCAGCGCGGGGACCTGGCGGCGGCCGAGAACGACTATCAGCAAGCGGCTGCCGTACAGCCCGCGCTGCCCGATCCGCACCTCTCGTTGGCGACACTGAACGAGGCCCGCGCGCTGTGGGATGCCGCCACGCAGAACTACCAGCAGGCCGCCCAACTGGCGCCGCTCGACGTGCGCCCGACGCTGGGTCTGGCCCGGCTATATCTGGGACGGGCGCAGAGCGAACTCGCCCGCCAGTGGGCCGAGTCGGCCATCCAGCTCGGCCCGACCGCAGGCGCGGCCTGGATTGCCCTGGGGGACTATCACACCTGGCGCGGAGAGCTTACCCTGGCCCGCACCGAGTACATCACTGCCACCCTGAACGACCCGACCTACGGCCCGGCCTTCGACGCGGCCGGCGACGCCTACCGCTTGCAGGGGCAGCCGGTCAAGGCGGAAGAGTTGTATCGCCAGGGACTGGATCGGGCGCCGCTTGACCCGCAGAATTATCTCTCGCTCGGCGTGCTGTACATGGAGCAGGGTCGCTCCGCTGCCGCGCAGGAGATTTACGTGCAGGCCAGCCAGGCGGTCCCCACCTCTGGCGAGGCGTGGTACAGCATGGGCAACCTGGCCCTGCTGCTCGGGCAGTTCGACGCCGCGGCGGCGGATTACCGCCAGGGTATCGCTGCGGCGCCCACCCTTGACCAGAACTACCTGGCGCTGGGGCAGTTGCAGTTCCGGCAGGCCCAGTACGCGGCGGCGGAGGCTACCTATCGCGCCGGGCTGGCCGCTCATCCGCTCAGCAGCGCCCTGTACGCCGCCCTGGGCGATCTGAAATACCGCCTCGGGGATGCGAACGCCGCTCGCGACAACTACCGCACGGCCATCGCTGTGCTGCCTTCCGACGTGAGCGGCTATCTGGGCGATGCCCATCTGTTGCTGGTGCAGGGCGACCTGAGCGGCGCACTCTCGCGTTATCAGACCGCGGCCGGCCTGAACCCCCACTCCAGCGATGCGTGGAGCGGCCTGGGCGATGTGTACCGCAAACTGGGCCGCTACAACGATGCCATCAACGCCTACCGGACCGCCCTGTACAACTTCCCCGATCACCTGATCTCGGCCTTCGATGGGCTGCACGAGGTTTACACGTTGCTTGGCCAGCCCGATGCGGCGCCGGATGCCGCGCGCCTGGCGGTAGGCAGGGCGCCGGGTTTCGCCCTGCCTCTGGTTGGCCTGGGCAACGTCTATCGCGCCCGTGGAGAAGTGCAGACTGCCGGCAACTATTACCAGCAGGCGGTCTACCTCCAGCCCGGCGACGCCGGGGCGCGGGTTACGCTGGCCCAGATCTATCAACTGCAGGGCAACTGGACTGCCGCTAAGGCCCAGCTCGATCAGGCCATTGCCCTCCAGCCCGGCTCCCCGGCCAATTATCTGGCGCGCGGAGATGGCTGGCTGGCCGAGGGGCACCCGGAGATGGCCCGCGCCGACTACAATCACGCCATCACGCTCGACCTGTCCCTGGCAGCCCCGTATTCCTCGCTGGGAGTGCTGGAAGAGTCGCTGGGCAACCTCTCGGCTGCGGCCAGCGACTACCGGCAGGCAAATCTTACCGACCCCACCAGTTCTGGCGCGCTACTCTCGCTGGCTGCGGTCTACCAGCGACAGGGCGAGACCGACGCCGCCCTGGCCACCTACTTGCAGGCCGCGCAAGTGGATGCCAGCCAGGCGGCGCCCTGGCTGCTGCACGGCCAACTGCTCCTTTCCCTTTCCGGCAAACTTGACGCCCAGGCCCAGGCAGAATCCGACTTCAGACAGGCGCTGGTGGCAGAGCCGGGCAACCCGGAGGGACACGTACAACTGGCCAACCTGTACCTGTTACAGGACAACAGCCAGCCGGCATGGGACGAGGTGCAGGCCGCCATCGCCCTGGCTCCCGGCTACAGCCCGGCCTTTGTGGCGCGCGGGCGCTGGTGGGAGCCGCAGAGCAAGTTCGACGAGGCCATCGCCGATCTGGAACTGGCTGCACAGCTTGACCCCACCAACATCAGCGCATACAACGAGTTGGTCGCCGTCTACAACGCTTACAATCTGTATGTGGCCCCGCCCTGCGCGAGTGATCCGCGCACGGGTGAAAGTGTCTGTCGCAAGCGGGATCCCGAGCCGCCCTCCGCCTTGCCCGACCGCACGCCGGTTTACGCCGCCCAGAGCGCCAGCGACCCTGCCGCCGCCTGGCTGCGCGGCATTCTGGCCACTTTTTACCAGCAGCCGCCGGTCTACAGCCCGACCGGAGCGGCAGCGCACCTCGAATACCTGGTGGGGCGTTACCCGGAGTTCCCGGACTTCCATCGGCAACTGGCCCACCGATACGAAACGCTGAATCGCCCGGCAGACGCCGCCCGCCAGTGGACCCTGTATCTTGCGCTGGCCTTCAAGGATCCGAACCGGCCCCAGGCGCAGGCCAGTTTGTCACATCTGGCGTTGATAGTGGATCCCATCCTGGTTCAGCCGGGCAACCCAATCGTGACCATCCACGGAACGGCCAATATCGCCAACTTCCAATCCTATCAGGTGGATTACGGCGTGGGCAATCAGCCGGCTGCGTGGACCCGGATTGCCGGCCCCATCACCACCCCGGTCTACAATGATAACCTCGCAGTCTGGGATACCTCGGGCCTGGATTACGGAGTGTATACCATCCGCCTGACGGCCGTGGATACGTTGGGTGCGCAGTCAGTGTATTTCTTGACTTTCACACTCTCCCGGTAATCGCCAGGAAACCCGCTCAATGACCATTGAAGCAGCCCCCCTCGCCGGGGGCGCCCGCGTCTCTCTGAGACGCACCTTTCAGGCGCTGCGCCACCGCGACTTTCGCCTCTATTGGGCAGCACTGATCGTCTCTCTGCTGGGGTTGTCTTTTCAGACCGTGGCCCAGCAGTGGCTGGTGTACCGCCTGACCGGCTCGGCGCTGCAGTTGGGCATTGTGGGTTTCATCCCGGCCCTGCTCTCCGCGCCCGGCTCGATTCTCGGGGGCCTGCTGGCCGATCGCGTCTCCCGGCGCAGGCTGGTGCTCATCACCCAGTCTGCTATGGTGGGCCCGCCGGTCGGCCTGGCGCTGGTGATCTGGAGCGGTCAGGTGCAGGTCTGGCATATCATTGCCGCCGCCAGTCTGTTGGGGTTTGTGGCAGCCATTGATCTCTCTGTGCGCACGGCCATGATTCCGCAGTTGGTGGCGCCGCAGGATTTGCTCAACGCCCAGAGCCTTAGCTCTCTGGTGTATCAGATGGCGCGCATCGTCGGCCCGGCGCTGGCCGGGCTGGCCATCGCCAGGGTGGGCGAGGCGGTGTGCTTCTTGATCAACGGCCTGTCCTATCTGGCGATGGTTGGCGCGATGGCAGCCATGCAACTCGGGCCGGAGGCCGCTGTGCGCGAACGTGCACGCCGCAAGGGGCTGGTCGGCAGCCTGCTGGAAGGCATCCGCTACACCCTGCGCGACCGTCTGGTGCTGGGCCTGTTTGTGGTGCTGGCCGTGCAGGGGTTGTTCCTCTACCCGCTGGTCACGCTGCTGCCGGTTTTTGCGAAGGACATTCTGGGCGGTGGCGCCCAGAGCTTTGGCTGGCTCACCACCGCTACCGGCGTTGGCTCGCTGCTGGGCGCGCTGGCGGTTGCCAACCTCGGGCCGGGGCGGCGCGGCAAGATGTTGATAGCCGGCGGACTGATCCTGCCGTTTGTGCTGGCGGCCTTCGCGTGGTCGCGCTGGCTGCCGCTCTCCGTTCCCATGCTCATGCTGTGGGGGGCGGGCATTGTGCTGATCACCACGGTTACCGCCACCACGCTGCTGACCGTGGTGCCCGACAAGGTGCGCGGGCGGGTGAACAGCCTGGGCCTGCTGGTGTATTTTGGCACCATGTATGCCGGCGGCGTGCCGGCCGGCTACCTGGCCCAGCTCTCGAGCGCGCCCGTGGCTCTGACACTTTCGGGGGTTTTCGCGCTGGTGAGTATGCTTGGTGTTCTGCTCTTTTTGCCCCAGGTGGCGCGGGTGGAGTGAGGGGGAGGAGGCGGGCGGCGGAGCAGGCGCCAGCCTCCGCCATGATCCAGGCGCCGGGGCAGAAGCCGCCCTGACATCGCTGAAGGAGTAAGGATGATAACAGGCAAACCATTTTCACTGGAGGGCAAGCTGGCCCTGGTCACCGGCAGCTCGCGCGGCATCGGGCGCGGGGTGGCGCTGGGCCTGGCGCGCAGCGGCGCGGACATTGTGGTCAACTACCGGGTGAACGCCGAAGCCGCTCAGAAAACCGTGGCCGAGATCGAGGCCATGGGGCGCCGGGCTGTGGCAATCCAGGCCAACGTGGCCGAGCCGGAGGCCGTGGCCGCCATGTTCAATGCCATTCAGGGGCAGTTTGGCGGGCTGGATATTCTGGTGCTCAACGCCGGCACCGGCCGGCGCACAACCGCGCTGGACACCACGCCGAAGGCGCTGAACTCGGTGCTGAGCGTGAACCTGCTCGGCTCGTGGCAGTGCGCGCAGGGGACTGTGCCGCTGATGAAAGCGCGCGGGGGCGGGCGCATGGTGTTCATCAGCACCCCCGGCACCGAGCACGTGTTCCCGTACTACGCCACGGTAGCCACCTCGCGGGCGGCGCTCGACGCCCTGATGCGCTACATGGCCGTGGAATTGGCCCCGGACAACATCGTGGTCAACGCCGTGCGGCCCGGGGTGGTGCTCACCGAGTCGCTGGAATACCAGGCCCCGCCGGACTACATCCAGCGGGCCATCAGCATCACCCCCCTCCGGCGGGCGGTGCGCCCCGAAGAAGTGGGCTACGTGATCGCCTTTCTGTGCTCGGAAGAGGCCACCATGATTTGCGGCCAGATCATTGATCTGGACGGCGGCCTGTTTTTGCCGGGGTTGGGCTAGGGAGGGGGAAACATGGCAGAACCGGCCGCGACTGTTCAGCAGATCGGGATCGTCGGCGTGGGGACCATCGGCGCCGGCATCGCCCGGCTGGTCTCCGCCCTCGGCGCGGGTACCGTGGTGGTGGCCCCGAGGCCGGGCGGGCTGGAGCGCGCCGCCCGCGCCATGCAGGCTGGCTACACCGGGGAGGTGAAGCGCGGGCGCCTCTCTCCCGTCGAGGCCGAGGCCGGGCTGGCCCGGCTGCGCTACAGCGCGGACTACGCCGGCCTGGCCGGCGCGGAGTTCGTGATCGAGTCTGTGCCGGAAGCGCTGGAGCTGAAGCAACAGATGCTGGCGGCGGTGGAGGCCAACACCGGCGAGGGGTGTATCTTTTGCACCAACACCTCTTCTATTGCCATCCACCGCATTGCCGCCGGCTGCCGGCGACCGGGCAACGTGATCGGCGCGCACTATTTCTGGCCGGCCGACCGCAACAGGCTGGTGGAGGTAACGCCCGCTGCCGCCACGTCCCCATCCACCGTGGTTCGCACCGTGGCCTTCATGCGCTGGCAGGGCAAGATTCCCCTGCTGGTGCGCGACCTGCCGGGCTTCTTCACCTCCCGCATCCTGCTCACCTACGTGAACGAGGCCATCGGCCTGGTGCTGGAGGGCGCCGCGGTGGAGGCGGTGGACGAGGCCATGACCGGGTTTGGCTGGGCCATGGGGCCGTTTCGCATGATGGACGCCATCGGGACCGACAAGCTGCCCGGCATCTACGATTCCGTCAGCGAGTACCTCGGCGACCGGGTGGGTTTCATCCCGCGCCTGTGGCCGCTGATCGAGGCCGGACATTACGGCTACAAGGGCGGCCGGCGGGAGGGCGCGCGCGGCTGGTACCTTTACCCGGAGGGGCGGCAGGCCGACCCTCGCGCCTACGAACTGCTGGGGCGGGGCGCCGGCCCCGCCCCGGACCCTTTTGAGCTTGCGCATCGCCCGGTGTGGCAGATGGTCAACGAGGTCGCCAACGCCATCGCCGAGGGCGCGGTGGCCTCCCCCGAAGACGCCGACCTGGGGACGGTGCTGGGGCTGGGCTGGCCCCCGATAGCGGCAATCGGGGGCTGGCCGCAGGCCTCCGGGGGACCAATGGCCTACGCCCGGCAGGTCGGGCCGGCGGTCATCGTCGGGCAGTTGCGCCGCTGGGCTGCGCAACACGGGCCGCGCTTCACCCCCGCCCCGCTGCTGCTGGAAATGGCCGCCTGACGCACGCCGGGCCTCTTCGGGGATAGTGCCATAGTCCTGAGGGGCCCCGATTTTCCCAAAGCCGCGTTATAATCCAGTTTGGTTAGAAAGCCTGTGTCTAACTCGACAATGTTACATTCGGCGGCGATACGTTCGTAGTGCGCCACGCAGTGTTAGCGGAGTGGCGCGCCGGCGACGATACGTTCGTAGTGCGCCACGCAGTGTTAGCGGAGTGGCGCGCACCCCCCACAGGAGCACTCCGCTGCGCTGCGTGCTCCACTACGAGCAGAAATCTAACATTGTCAAGCTAATCCGGCGTCATTCCCGAAGGACACCGGGACAGGTGTGTGAACACGAGGAGCTGTTGGCCAGCCCCCGGGTGGCTCTGCCGCAGATCAATCGAGACCGCGAGAAGGGGGATTGTCAGTGCACGTTTTCCAGCTAACCAGAAATCCTGAACAGCCTGAAGGGCCTCATTAGTTCGAGGCAGTGCGTCTGAGCGCCGGGCAGGCGAGGATGCCCTGGCCGTGTTTTTTTCCGAACACCGTCCCGGTGTCCTTCCGGGAGGACACCGGGACAGGTATTCTGGCCGGGCGGCGAGGGGCCGGCCCAGACGCAATGACGCCAGACGCGCGTGCGACTGGCTCTGTTGTTGTCGCTCGGGCACGCCGGCCCGGACGGCAACCGTTCATCAATGTCAGAAAGGGGAAAGAACAAAATGAGCAACACCGTTGTAGGTACGGGCAGCTATCTGCCGGAGCGCGTCGTGACCAACGCCGAGATCGAGGCCATGGATGTGGACTTTGACTCGGCGCGCGCGGGAGGCGTTTCCCTGGACGAGTGGGCGCGCTCACACCACGGGGGAGTCTCGCGCCACTGGGTGGCGCCGGGCGAGGCCACCTCCGACATGGCTACCGCCGCTGCCAGACGGGCCATTGCCGAGGCCGGGCTGGATGTGCGCGACATTGACCTGATTGTCATGTCCACCATCACCAACGACTACCGCCTGCCGCAGGCAGCCGGAATCGTGCAGGCGAACCTTGGCTCCAAAGCCAAGTTCATCCAGGTGGACGCGGCCTGTTCTGGCTTTGTGGACAGCCTGATGGTTGCCAACGGCCTGATGGAAACCCGGGGCTACGAGACTGCGCTGATCATCGGCGCCGATACCCTCACTTACTTCGCCGACCCGAGGAAGTTCATGCCGCTCACCGTGTTCGGTGACGGGGCGGGGGCCGCGGTCCTGCACAAAAGGAACGACGACTTCTACGGCCTGAAGTCGTTCAGCGTCGGCTCGGACGGCGATCTGGGCGACTACGTCTGGGTGCCGGGCGGCGCCAGCAAGAAGCGATTTTCGCAAGAAGTGCTCGATAACGGGCTGCACTACTGGCGCTTCAAGTTCCCTCAGATCTACGATTGGGCCGTTGAGCGCATGACGCGCTGCACGCTGCAGGCGGTCGAGCGGGCCGGCCTCACCCTGGATGACATCACGTGGGTGGTGCCGCACCAGGCCTCGGTCAACATCATTCAGGACGTGGCCCACCGGCTGGAGCTGCCGCAGGAGATGTTCGTCATCACCTACCCGCACACCGGCAACCTGTCCGGCGCCTCCATCCCCATCGCGCTGGACGAGGCCAACAGGCAGAGCCTGTTCAAGGATGGCGACTGGCTGGTAATGCCGGCCGTGGGCGCCGGCATGGCCTGGGGCGCCGCCACCATGCGCTGGTACGACTATCGGGCGGGCCGCAACGGCAACGTCCATTAGCATAGCTTCCCTATGCCCGCATTGGCCGGGCATCCCGCTGTCCGCTCGCGAGAGAGGAAGTTGAAGTTCCCGAAAACCAGGCCTGCGCGGGGGGCCGTGCTGCGCCCCCGCGCAGGCCTGGTTCTGGGATTCCTCTCCGTGTCTTCGCAATGAAAGCCGAGGAATTACCCCATGAGCAAAGTCATTATTGGAACGGGCCACGACCTGCCGGCGCAGATGCTCACCAACGACGATCTGGAGCGCATCGGGGTGGGCTACGACCGCTCCCGCTCCGGGAAAACGCTCGACGAGTGGGCCATGGAACGGGTCGGGGTGCGCAGCCGCCACCGCGTCGCCCCGGGGGAGGGCACCTCCGATATGGGCACGCGAGCCGCCCAACGGGCGCTGGACGACGCCGGCTTGCGCGCCTCCGACCTCGGCCTGATTGTGATGTCCACCTTTTCTTCGGACTATCGCGCCCCGGCCTCGGCCGGGCTGTTGCAGGCCAACCTGGGCGCGCGCTGCAAGTTCTTTCAACTGGATGCCGCCTGCCCCGGCTTCGTGGACGGGGTGATCACCGCCTCGGCGCTGATGGATGCGCTGGAAGTGGAGTACGCCCTCGTGGTTTCCAGCGACGCGGTCTCCCAGTACTGCGCCCCGGATAACTTCATGGTGCAGTGTCTGTTCGGCGACGGGGCCGGGGCGGCGGTGTTGCGCAACGCGCCCGGCTCGGCCTACGGGGTGAAGGGCATGTACTCCGCCGGCGACGGCAGCATGGGCCGCTACCTGTGGATTCCGGGCGGGGGCACCAAAGAGCCGGTCAGCGAGGCGATGGTAGCCAGCGGGCGACAGTACGCCATCTGGGCCTACAAAGAGGTCTACCCCTTTGCGGTGCAAAAGATGACCGAGTCGGCCCAGTTTGCGGCTCAGAGAGCCGGCTGGGAGCTGGACGAGGTGGCGTGGGTGATCCCACACCAGGCCGGCCGCAACATCATCGTGGCTTCGGCCCGCCGGCTGGAGATGCCCGAAGAGAAGTTCGTCATCAACATGGATCACACCGGCAACACCTCCGGGGCCTCCATCCCCATCGCCCTCGACGAGACCAACCAGGCCGGCAAGCTGAAAGACGGCGACAAACTGCTGATGCCGGCCATGGGCGCCGGGCTGGCCTGGGGTGGCCTGGCCGTGGTGTGGCAGGACTACCGCGCCAGAGCATAGCCTCCATCCCGTTGGTGTCTTGCCTGACGGCCTCGCCGGTCAGGTCGGGCGCAGCAGGGCGCGGCCCCCGCCGGAAGTGGTTCCCTGCTGCTACGGAACGGAGAACACCATGAGCAAGCAAGTTTCTGATCGGCAAGTTCATCTACCCGCAGGCGCAGCCGTTGAACGCGCTGCCGGGGGATTATCGCTTTGCCAGCAACTCCCTGCCGGCGGTCATCATGACCCACAGTTTCGGCACGGGATATTGGGAGATCGAAGCGCAGGCCGTGCAACTGGCCCAGAACTGCATGGTGGCCCTGGCGTTCAACTACTTCGGCCAGGGGTGGGATGGGGACCACCGCGCCTGAAAGGTGGAGATGCGACGATGAAGAACAGGCTCCTTTTGCTGCTGGTACTGGCGCTGCTTTTCTCGCCCGCCTCCGCCGCCCGCGCCGCCGGTACGGAGTACGGGCGGGGTCACCCAGCCCCGACCGCCCTGCCCCGCTGGCAGCAACTCTTCCCCGCCAGCAGCCCGCCGCCGCGCTCGGAACCCGGCCTGGCCTACGACAGCGCGCGGCGGGTGGCGGTGCTATTTGGCGGCTACGGCGAGGACGACCCGTGGCTGGACGACACCTGGGAATGGGAGAGCGAGCAGGGCACGTGGGTGCAGCGCTTTCCGGCCCACCGCCCACCGGAGCGTCATGGCGCAGCCATGGCCTACGACGCCGCCCGCGGCGTGACCGTGATGTTTGGAGGCTGGGGAGGGTACGTTGCGGAGTTGGGCGACACCTGGCTGTGGAATGGGAACGACTGGACACAGATGTTCCCGGCGACTTCCCCCGAGCCGCGCTGGCTGCACAGCATGGTGTACGACGGCCGGCGGGAAACAGTTGTGCTGTTTGGCGGGGAGAGAGACGAGGCGGACGCCAACACGTGGGAATGGGACG
>CAYZNA010000067.1:11612-12901 GCA_964478665.1 uncultured Anaerolineales bacterium | reverse complement strand
CCGGTGAGGCGCTGGTGCAGTTTGATACCGGCCTGCTGGAGGCCCAGCGCGCGCAGGCCGCCGCCGGCCTGGCTGCCGCTACCGCCGCCCACGAGGCTGCCGGGGCCGCCGCCCGCGCCGCGCAATCGGCTGCCGAGGCCGCCGCCGCCAACTTCGCCCTGCTCAAGGCCGGCCCTTCCGCCGAGCAACTGGCCGTGGCCCAGACGGTGGTGGACCGCGCCCGCCTGGCCCGCGATGCCCTGCAGGAGCAATACGACGACCTGCCGGAGGCCGCCCGCGACACGCAGGACGGCAAGGCCTTGAAAGCCCAACTGGATCAGGCGCAGGCGGCGCTGGCCAACGCCCAGGCCCAGTTCGATCTGGCCGCCGCCGGCGCTCGCCCCGAACAACTGGACGCCGCCCGAGCGGGGATGCAGGCCGCTCAGGCCCAGGCCGAAGCTGCCCGGGCGCAGGTGCAGGCCGCCCGGGGGCAGGCGCAAGCCGCTCAAGCGGCGCTGGCGGTGCTGGAGGTCCAGATCGGCAAACTGACCCTGGTCTCCCCGGTGGATGGGGTGGTGCTCTCTCGCGCCATCGAACCCGGCGAAGTTGCCAGCCCCGGGGCCACGCTGCTGGTGATCGGCCAGCTTGCCGACCTGAGCATCACGGTGTACGTCTCAGAAGACCGCTACGGGGAAATCCACCTGGGCCAGACTGCCGCCGTGACGGTGGATTCCTTCCCCGGCCAGCGCTTCAGCGCTACCGTAGCCCACATTGCCGACCACTTTGAGTTCACTCCGCGCAACGTGCAGACCGCCGAGGGGCGCAAGTCCACGGTATTCGCCGTGCGGTTGAGCATCACCGACCCGGGCGGCAAGCTCAAGCCCGGCATGCCGGCCGACGTGACCTTTGAGCCATGACCGTGCTGATCGAGGCCGCCGACCTGCACAAGGCCTTCGGCGCCACCCGCGCCGTGGATGGCCTCAGCCTGAGCGTCTCTGCCGGGGAGGCCTATGGCCTGGTGGGGCCGGACGGGGCCGGCAAGACCACCAGCCTGCGACTGCTGGTGGGCGCCCTCACCCCGGACCGGGGCGCGGCCCGCGTGGCCGGCTTTGACCTGGCCCGGCAGACCGAGCAGGCCCGCGCCGGGCTGGGCTACCTGGCGCAGCGCTTCAGCCTGTATGGCGACCTGACCGTGCTGGAGAACCTGCGCTTCTTTGGACAGGTGCGCGGCATGCAGGGCGCCGGGTTGCAACAGCGCATCCGCGAGATGCTGCACTTTGTGGGCCTGACCGGCTTTGAGGCCCGTCGCG
>CAYZNA010000067.1:10242-11602 GCA_964478665.1 uncultured Anaerolineales bacterium | reverse complement strand
CCGAGAACATCGACTTCTTCGCGCGCATGTTCGGGCAGGTCCGCGCGGAACGCCGGCGCCGGATCGGAGCGCTGACGGAAAGCACCGGTCTCGCGCCGTTCGTCGATCGGCCGGCCGGCAAGCTCTCCGGCGGCATGAAGCAGAAGCTGGGCCTGGCTTGCGCCCTGGTACACCGCCCCCGCGTGCTGCTGCTCGACGAGCCGACCGGCGGGGTGGATCCGGTCACGCGCCAGGACTTCTGGCAACTGATCATTCGCGTGCTGGGAGAGGGCACTGCAGTGCTGGTCAGCACGCCCTACATGGACGAGGCCGAGCGCTGCACGCGCGTTGGCTTCATGCACGCCGGCCGGCTGCTGGTCGAAGGCAGTCCGCGCCAATTGACCGCCTCGCTCTCCGGGCGGGTGCTGGAGCTGGCTGCCCGCCCCGGTAAGGTGGCGAAGGCCGTGGCGCAGCGCGATCCCGAAGTGGAAGATGTGCTGGCCTTTGGGGACCGCTTTCACCTGCGGGTGGCCTCGCCGGCCGGGCCGCTGGAGCGGCTGCCGGGAGCCCTGGCGGCTGCCGGCGCCGCCCTCGACCGGTTGCTGCCGGTTCCGCCCTCGCTGGAGGACGTGTTCATCTCGCTGCTGGCCGGAACCGCCTCCGGGCAAGGGGAGCGATGAACGAAACCGTCATCGAGACCCGCGACTTGGTCAAGAAGTTCGGCGATTTCACCGCCGTGGATCACGTCAGCCTCAGCGTGGCGCGCGGAGAGGTAGTGGGCTATCTTGGCCCGAACGGCAGCGGCAAGACCACTACCATGCGCATGTTGCTGGGGCTGCTGCGACCGACTGCCGGGCAGGCTCACGTGCTGGGCTTCGACGTCACCCGTGAGGCCGAATCCATCCGCCCGCTGGTGGGCTACATGAGCCAGAAGTTCGCCCTGTACGAAGACCTGACCGTGCGCGAGAATCTGGTGTTCTACGCTGGAGTGTACGGCATGCGCCCGGCGCAGTATCGGCCGCGGGTGAAAGAAGTGCTGGAAATGGTCGGCCTCGGCGGGCGGGGCGCCGAGTTGGCCGGGGCGCTGGCCGGTGGCTGGCGGCAGCGGCTGGCGCTGGGGATCGCCATCGTCCACCGCCCGCAACTGCTCTTCCTCGACGAGCCGACCTCCGGCGTGGACCCGGAGGCCCGCCGCGCCTTCTGGGACATGATCTACACCCTGGCGGAGGAAGGGGCCACGGTATTCGTCAGCACCCACTACATGGACGAGGCCGAGCACTGCGGGCGGCTGGGCATCATGAACCACGGCCGGCTACTGGCGCTGGACTCGCCCGACCGGCTCAAGCAAGATGTAGTGCGGGGTGATGCCTGGACCGTGGTG
>CAYZNA010000067.1:9025-10232 GCA_964478665.1 uncultured Anaerolineales bacterium | reverse complement strand
TCTACGGCATCGAGCAGGTCATACTCGACAAGGGCCCGCTGATCCCGGCGCTGGAGGCGCTCGCTTCCGCGCCGGGGGTGGAGCACGTGGGGCTGCTGGGGGATCACCTGCACGCCATCACCGTGCGCGGGGCGCACACCGCCGCCTCCTTGAGCGCGGCCCTGGTCGGGGCCGGCTTAGCCGGAGCGGTGGTGGAGCCAGACCGGCCCACGCTGGAAGACGTGTTCACCCTGTTGGCCGGGCGGGGCGCCCTGTAAACTCAGGCTACGGCAAAATCTGTGTGTGGGCGAATTTCCGGTGGTTTGAAAGCCAGGACGATGCAGTCACGGGAAATGCCTGCCCTGACTAGTTCTTCGGCTATCCCGCCTTCGGTGCCATCGTGTTGAATCCAGACTTTCTGATTGCGAATGTCTATGTGCAGCACGCTGCCATGAATGCGGTACGGGCCGTTCCAACCGGCATACATCAACTCATAGTGGTCGTTGGCTTCGTCAGCGATGACTTCGATCTGAACGTCACCCCGCGCCGGCTGGTATGCCGCGTAGGACTCAAGAAGCTGGCGAATGATTTTTCGATAGTGAGCTAGCGTATCCATCTGACAATCACCTCCTGCCGCGGATCAAAGGCGATCAGAGACACCCCGAGGTCGTCGAGCACGGGCCGTGCTATTGCCTCATCCAGCGTGCTGACGAACACGCTGTCTGGAACTGCCAGGAATAACCTCCGCTCTGGCTCGTAGCGTTTGAGCAGCGCCCGGTAGAAAACGTACTGGCCGAGAGCCATCTCCAGGTCCCGGATGTCCGATGCACCTCGAAAGCTCTTGATCTCAACCGCAATTTTCTGGCTGCCCTTCTCGGCGGCCAGAATTCGTTCTGCACCGAGGTCAACAAAGACATCTCTCAGGCCGAAGGTAAGCGTGTATGGGTCGTGGGTGATTTCCCAGCCATCTGTGATCAGAGCGTTCTTCAGCTTGTCGTGATAGATATCCCTGGCAGGCATATCGAAACCCCGAATGGTGGATGCTAATGTTTCCTATTATACGTCATACGATACCAGCCTCGTCCGCATCAGGCCCCGCATGCGCTGTATGCGGCGTGGTACAGCCGTTCCAGCTCGGGCGCGGGAAACGTGGCCGTGATGTCGCCCGGCACCGCGGTGGTGTAGGACGAGGCCCAGAAAGGCTCCTCGCCGCCCGTGTTCAGCGTGA
>CAYZNA010000067.1:0-9015 GCA_964478665.1 uncultured Anaerolineales bacterium | reverse complement strand
CGCGTTGTTGACCAGCACATCGATGCGCTCGTGCGCCTCGAGGACCTCCTCGAAGGCCACCGCCCCCTGCCATTCCGCCAGCGGATTACCGGTGGCGCCGGCTCGCGCCACTTCCCCGCCGTTGCGCCACACCTGATACTCATACGTCCGGTCGCCGAGGTGCAGTTGCCAGGCCTCGTATTGCGTCTCCAGGCGGATGCCGCGCCGCCCGCGCAGGCTGATGGTCATGGTAAAGACTTCGCCCGGGCCGAACAGCCGCTCCACGCTCACGATGTCCTGATTCACCGCAAACAGGCCGTCGTTGCGCGGGTCCGATAGCCGCTGCAGCAGCGGGCGGCCTTCTGCGTCCCGGAATTCTACCGAGTCGCGCCCCGGGTCGTAGACCACCGCGCCGCCCGGGGGCAGGGTGGGGGGTAGTTCGAGGGTCGGGTCCGGGGCGCCGTTCAGCAGCACGATCAGGTCGCGCTTGCCGGGGGGCAGGGCCGCCGGCGCGGTCAGGGTGAGGTCCCCGGCGCCGGTGTGCAGGGCCACCGGGCCGCTCTGCCAGACAAAGCGGTAGATCCCGGCGCTGTCGAGGGCGCCGTCGCGGTCATAATCCAGCGGGAACTGGCAGAAATCCCCGCGCGGGCGGCGGGTGGCGGTCGGGACCGGGGGGGCGGTCGGGGCCGGGGTGCGGGTGGGGGGCAGCGGATTGATCGAGCTGGCCGCCGGGGTGGCCGGCGGCGGGCTGGTTGCCCCGCCGCAGGCGGCCAGCGCGCATCCGATTGCAAGCAGCAGGGTCAATCTGTTTCTGGCTCGCATGATGGGAGTGTACCACAGCCTGCCTGCCGGGGCAGCCCGACTTCGGTCATGGGGCCGGGTATAATCGCCGCAATGCAGACAATCCGGGATTGCTGGCTCTGGCTGGCGCGGGCGCTGGTGGCGTGGGTGCTGCTGAGCTGGGCGGCGCCGCCGCGCGTGCTGGTTGCACCTGGCCCGCCACAAACGGTGCGCACGCGCCATCCGCTGGCCTGCGTACACACCCGCCTGACCGACGAGGTGGAGCCGTGGAAGATTCAGCGCACGCTACAACTGGTGCGCGAGATGGGCGCGCCCACCATCGTGGAATACTTCCCGTGGGCCTACGTGGAAGCGCACCGGGGTAGCTACGACTGGCGGCACGTAGACGCGGTGCTGGACATGGCCGCCAATCAGGGCCTGACCGTGGTTGCCCGGCTGGGGATGGTCCCGGCGTGGGCGCGTCCAGAGCCGGACGTGCAGCAGACCGTGGACAGCTACCTCGCCCCCGAGGGCTATTCTGACTTTGCGGAGTTCGTCTATCAGTTTGTGCGCCACACCGCCGGGCGGGTGAAATACATCGTCGTATGGAACGAACCCAACCTGGCGCTGGAGTGGGGCTTCCGCCCGGTGGACCCCGAGGCTTACACTGCGCTGCTCAGACTGGCCTATGCGCGCGCGAAGCAGGCTAACCCGGCGGTGGTCGTGCTGGGTGGGGCGCTGGCCCCCACGCTGGAACCGGTGGGGTCGGAGTTTGGCATGAACGACCTGGATTACCTGCGCCGGATGTACGCCGCCGGGGCGAAGGATTCCTTTGACGTGCTGGCGGCCCACGCCTACGGGCTGACCTTCCCCCCGGAAGCGCCGCCGGCGCCGGACGAGACCAACTTCCGCCGGGTGGAATTGCTGCGGCAGGTGATGGCCGAGAACGGCGACAGCGACAGGCCGCTGATGATTACCGAGAGCGGCTGGAACGACTCGCCGCGCTGGACCAAAGCCGTGAAGCCCGGCGTGCGGATTGACTACACCCTGCGGGCGGTGGAATGGGCCGAGGCGCACTGGCCGGATGTGCTGGCAGTGTGCACGTGGGCCTTTCGCCTGCCTTCCCCGGCGCGCGGTTACATGGACTATTACACTTTCGTCACCCCGGATTTTCAGTTGCGGCCGATCTACGAGGCGTACCGGGAGTGGGCGGGGGGGAGGTGAGGAGGTGGGGAGTGGTAAGTGGTAAGTGGGGAGTGGGGAGTGACCGGATGCAAGTGGCTGCCAACTAACAGTTACCACTTACCACTTACCAATTACCACTTACCACTTACCACCCGCCCCCTCACTTGCCGGTGGTGAAATCGAAAACCTGCGCCCCGGTGAGGCGCACGAGGTCCGCGATGCTGATTTTGAGCGTGTGGCGGGGAACCCCGGAGCCGCCATAGCCGGTTCCGATGGTGAGCAGGCCAGCGTCCACAATGGTGGGCAGGCCGTGCTGAATGAGCGAGACCGTGCCCACTTCCGAGCCGGTCAACTCTTGCACCAGCGCCGGACTGGCCAGCGAGACGTCTTTCAGCCCGAGCTGCCGTTTGATCTTCTTGTAGGCCAGCCGGGTGGCGCCGCTGATGACGGCCGCCAGCGGGCCGCGCTCAGTTTTGAGGATGAAGGTGGGCGCCATCTCGGCCAGCGCGCCCAGGCCGTGGGCCACGCCGTCCTCCGCCGCGGCGTAGGTGGTGCTGTGGGGGATGATCTCGTACTCGGCCCCGGCGGCGTCCAGTTCGGCGCGCAGGGCGGCCAGCCGGGCGCGCAGGTCTGCTTCGGTCATAATGGCGCAAGAATACCACGATCCGGGCGCAGCGGATACCCGCTCTGGCCGGTATGACGGAGGCGCGAGAGGGGCAGACACGCAGGTCTGCCCCGACGGAGCATTGGCACATGCTGCGAAGGGTTGTTCAGTGGCGCATGGGATGGGCGCTCGCCGGGCTGCTGCTGGCCGGCGGGCTGCTGCTGGCGTGGCAGCTCGCTCGGGCGCGCCCCCGCGACGAGGTCTGGCTACGGGTGCAGCAGACGGGAGTGCTCACCGTGGCTACCGACGCCAGCTATCCGCCCTTCGAAGCGCTGGACGCCAACGGCGACTGCTTCGGCTTTGACATTGATCTGGCCCGCGAGCTGGCCCGGCGCCTCGGCGTTCGCGCCGAGTTCGAGAACATTGCCTACGACGGCCTGCTGGGGACGCTGGTGGTCCAGCGGGATGACGTGGTGATCTCCGCCTTTGTGCCTCGGCCCGAGCGCTTGAAGGACGTGAGCTACAGCCGCCCATACTTCAACGCCGGGTCGCTGGTGGTGCTCCCGGCCGATTCCGCGTGGGGACCGGCCGCAGGGGCGGCTGGCAGCGGGGAGTGGGCGCGCGGGCGGGCGCTGGCCGTGGAGTACGGCTCCGGGGGCGATGCGCTGGTCCGGGGCTGGATGCGGCTGTACCCGGACGTCACCCTGCAAAAGGCGCCCACGGCCGGGGAGGCAATGCTGTTGATGGAGCGGGGGGCGGCCGACGCTGCCGTGGTGGACGCGGTCTCGGCCTACGGTTTCCTGGCGGGACACCCCGGCCTGCGCGCCGCCGGGCCGCCGCTGGAAGACGAGCCGTACACGCTGGCGGTGAACGTCCGCAGCACCGAACTGCTGGCCGCGCTCAACGAGGCCCTGGCCGCGATGGAGGCCGACGGGACGCTGGCGGCGCTGCGGGCAAAGTGGCGTCTGGGCAGCGAGGGTCACTTACCGCTTACCAATTACCGCGCCGGTAAGTGGTGAATGGGAAGTGGTCACCGCTCTACTACGGCGATCTCTGCTTCGGTCAGGCCGTAGAGCTGGTAGACGAGGGCATCAATCTCGCGGTCGGTCTCGCGCAGGGACTGCTCGATTTGCGAGTGGTCGAGCCAATCGGGGTCGGGCAGCCGGGCGCGGGTCTCCTGCATCAGACGGGCCACGCCGGCCAGGTTCTCTTCCGCCGTGCGCCCGAGGACCGGGGCGCGCAGCGCGGTAAGCACGCCGCGGTAGATTGGCCCGCGCTTGACCCAGACCCGCTTGCGGCGGTTCTCAGCCAGGTAGGCTCGCAGCGACAGCAGCAGAAAGCGCCGCAGGTCGCCGTCCGGCGTCTCCAGCCGGGCCAGGTCGCGCCATTCCCTGTCCACTTCGGCCTGCACGAGCAGCGCGCTCCCGCTCTCATCCACCGCAATCCCGGAGACCTGGCCCGTCTGGTTGGCGTCCACCGCCGGCCGGGGCAGGATGCCTTCGGCGCCGCGGTACTCGTTGTGCTCCACGTAGGCCGACCACAGCGGGCGCAGCTCGCGCTCGTAGCCGCGCAGCGTCTCGGCGAAGGCGGCGGCGCCCTCCACCAGCGCCCGGTTCCCCTCCAGCATGGTCCGGGCCAGCTCTGCCAGCCGGTCGCGAACCGGCGGCTCCGGTTCGCGGATAGGCAGGTTTTTGATGAACTGCCGGTTGGCGGCGAAGTGCCCGCCGCGATGGGGCACGCTGCCGCTCTTGAAAACGAAATCCAGCAGGCGGCTGTTGAGCAAGGCCAGCAGCCACCGGTACTGCGCCGGGTCGTGCAGGATAATCCCGTTGACCCGGACGTTGTGCTGGTAGTACTCGCCGTCCGCGTCGAAGGCCATCTCCAGCCTTTTCACCGTCTGGGCCACGCAGATTTTGGGCCGCTCCTGCTTGTCGAGATTTTTGGGGTAGACGTAGGCGTACCAGCCGCTGTGGTCCATCCTCCCGCGTTCGCGCGCGCGCAGTGTCTGCTCGTGGGCCTGCAGGTAGCGCCACGCGCGGGGAAACTGCGCGCGCATCTCGTCCGGCGGGATCAGGCTGGCCCCGCCCTCGGCCAGGCGGTAGGGAAAGAGCAACCGCTTGCCGGTGAGCAGCAGCGTGTAGCGCCCCACGTCCTCGCCGCTGATCAGCGGCTTGAGCAGGCCGGTCTCCAGTTCGTGCTCCCGGCCGTCGGCGGCCGCACGCACGCGCACCGTTCCGGCGCGCGGTTCGCCACGCCGTTCGAGGATGTAAACGTCATCTGCGTTGGTCTGGATGCCCACAGAGATGCTCTGAGTCAGTTCCTGCAGTGGGCGCGCGCCCTCAGCGGCCTTGCGCAGAATGCCCTCCTCTGCGCCAAAGCTGAGAGTCCACGGCTCGCCGCCGAACTCGCCCGCGCCGAAGGTGCGGTGGCGGACCGCCGGCGAGTGCGGCAGCGCGCGCAGCACCCCGGGCAATTCCTGCTGTGCGTGCGCCAGCTCCGCCACTTCAAAATACGCCCACCCTCCTTCTTCCTGCCTCCTTCCTTCTTCCTCCTTCCTCCTTTCCCTGTGCAAGAAAAGCAGGCAGGTGTACGTGGTCGGGCCGGGGAAGGCCTGATTGCTGCCAAAGTTCACCACCGCCTGTAGCAGGCGCTCGCGGACGAGCAGCCGGCGCAGATTTTCGCCGTACTGCAACTGGAAGAACTTGTTGGGCAGGATGAAGCCCAGCCGGCCGTCCGGCGCCAGCAAGTGCGTGCCGCGTTCCACGAACAGCACGTAAATATCGTAGTTGCGGTTGGCGGCCTCGTACCGCTGGTGGAAGAAGGCCTTTTCATCGTCGGCCGCGGTCCGCTCCTGAATGCGAATGTAGGGCGGGTTGCCCACCACGAAGGTGAAGCCGCACCCTTCCGCCGGCTGGCGCGGATCAAAGGCCTCCGGGAACTCGGCCTGCCAGTTGAAGGGGCGCTTCGTCGCCGGGTGGTCGAAATAGCCCTGCAGGCCCTGATTCAGCGCAGCGTTCAGTTGGCCGGTTCTGGTCTCAAGCGCCTCCAACTGCTGCAGGCGGGCAGCGCCGGCCGTAGAGGCGCGCAGCGTGACCCGCATGTCGGCCAGCACCGCCAGCTCGCCGGAGGCCTCGGGCGTCCCGGAGGTCAGCGGGGTCTGGTTGGCCGAGATCAGGCTGTTGCCCACTTTCAGGTTCTGCCGCAGCACCAGCGGCAGCTTGCGCCCGCGGGCGTTGCGCCCGTTACGCCGCAGCCGGTCGAAGGCGCGCAGGATGAGATTCACGGCCGCGATCTCGACCGCCTCCGGGTCCAGGTCCACTCCGTACAGATGCTCTTGCAGAATCCGTTCGACGTAATCCTCAACCGCGGGCGCCGGCAGCGGAGAGGGCGATTGCTCCTGCTTCCCGAACAGGCCATCGTGGAAAGTCTCCCGCGCCCAGGCATCCATTGCCGCGCGGAATTCGGCCGCGAGGCGGGCGTTCTCGGCCTCGTAGAAATTGGCCAGCACCTCGAAGGCGTAGATCAAGAATGAGCCGGACCCCATGGCCGGGTCCACCAGCCGCAGACCGCCGAGGTCTGCCAGCGTCTTGCGCCGTTCGCCCGGGACTGGTTCGCCCTCGGGCCGGCCGTTTTCGGTGCCGTACAGCCAGCGCCCCAGCGTGCGGTCCACAATGCTCTCGACGATGTGACGCGGGGTGTAGTAAATGCCCTCGCCGCGGCGGAATTCCCGCCGCTCCTCCGGGACGAGCGTTTCCCCCTCCCACCGCAGCTTCTGCCCGAGGTAGCTCTCGTAGGTGTTGCCCAGAATATCCCCGGCGAATTTGCGGAAGCTGATGCCGTTCAGCGCGGCGATCAGCTCCTCGAGAGTGCCGTTGGGAATGCGCACCTGCTCGCACAGGTGGCCGGGGGCGAAGATGGAGGTGTCGTGCACCCGGTAGAAGCCAGTGTACGTATCCCGCACGAGGAAGCGGTGCAGGTCGTACTCATCCACGTATTCAATCCGGCCGCGATAGTAGTCCAGCAGGTTCTCGAGGATGTCGTGCTGGCGCAGCACGCCGTGATCGTCGGCGTAGCGCAAAACGATCAGCCGGTCGAGGGTGCGCTGGACCGCGGCCAGCAGTTGGTCGAGGTCCACCGGGTCGCCCGGCGGCGTGTCCGGGTCGCGATTGTGTTCGTAGATGGCCCGCGCCAGCTTCAGCCGCCACCGGCGCAGAAAACTCAGGAAGTTCGCGTCAATCTCGACGCGCGCCTGCTGCGCGAGGTACCAATCCAGACTCCCGCTGCGGAGCTGCTCCGGGGCCAGCAGCCGCAGCCGCTCCCGGCCCTCTGGCGAGAGGTATTCTTGCGGGCTGTCAAAGGCAAAGACCAGTTGCTCGCGGTCGGCGTCGAACAATACCAGCCGCTCGAAGTTGGTCAGAATGGCCCAGCGCACGCCCCGCGCGCGGGCGTAGCGCATGGCCTGCCGCTCCTCCGGCGTACGGTCAATGTGGTTGGCCTGGCGTTGGGGCAAGGAGGGGATGACGTCCTCGCCCCAGGGGGCGGCCGGGGCGGGCGCGTCCTCCGGCCGGCTGATCTTGCCGAAGCGTTTGGCCTCGAGGAAGATCACCGGCTTGTCGTCAAGCTGCAAGCCCACGTCGGCAAAACCCGCGCCGCGGATGAACACTTGCCGGTTCCACGCACGCGGGCTGTCGGTATCCCAACCCAATATCCCGAACAGCGGCGCAACGAAGGCCGCCTCCACGTTGGCCTCGCTGGTGTTCGGGTCAGCCTTGATCTGCGCTTCGTAGCGGCTGACCAGTTCTGCGAGTTGGGCTTGCACGGATGAAGAGGCAGGCATGATGCCAACGATGATGCCGGCGATCCTGGCGCCGGGACGGGTCCGCGCCAATGCCGGAGGGCCACGGACGGATCAATCCTATCTGGCCAGCACCAGGGTCTCCGGGGAAGGTTGCGTCCTGAGGTGCGGATTGATCAGTCGCGAACGCGGCGGGGCGAGGGCATCAATTTCAACGAAGACCAGACAGGCCATTCGGTCTTGCTCTCGTGCTCGGCGGGCAGTGTCCAGGTTGGCTTGATACAACTCCGGGTCATCTTTGGGTAACAAGATGATTTCCGCGCCCGTCGGGATTTCTTCCAACATCGCGGGATGTTCGAGTAAGTATTGCTCGAACTCAAAGGAGAGCGTAATATTCTTCTCGATGATGGTCTCCCGGCTGTGGCTCATACCTTTAGCTCCTCCTCATACCTCGCGCGGTATTCCTGCCAGCTTGCCTTGAGGTCTCGTTCGCCCAGTGTCAGCACCTCCGCAGCGGAATATCCCGGGAACGTTTGCTTGGTTTGCGGTCCTGATGGATGCAGGGTGTCCCGATGGGGCCACCCATGGGCTGTGTCATAGCGCACGATTGGCCGCCACTCGCCGGCGATCAAGGCCTCGTATTGGATCGAAAACGCCACAACGCGCCCGCCTTCTGTGATATGACGGTAACGAAACCGGTCCAGCCGTTCCGGAGACAGATAGTACAGATACTCCTTCTCACTCAAGACGGGTCCTTCTCTCTTCGGCAGGCAAGGGGATTATAGCACTCCGGTGCGGCAGCAGAGCACCGGAATGTCAGGGCATGGTCAGGAGCAGAAACGCCGTCCGTCCGGCCTCGACCGTCGCGCTGCCCTCCAGCACTTGCGCACCCACGAAGGCCTGCGCGTTGCAGCGGCCGGGCGGCAGATTGGTGAGCGCGGCGTTCTCGCCCCAGCCCGGGTCGGGGTTGACCCCGGCATCCCAGTACGTGTCGGCGAAGCGCGGCGCGCCATCGGCGCAGGCCAGCTCCACCCGCACGCCCGGCAGGTAGCGCCCGGCGGCGTTGACCACTCGCACCGCCAGCGCGCCGCTGCCGGGGAAGGGGCGCAGCCACAGCTCCGGGTTGTAGACTGCCCAATACGAGTCCGGGTTGTCCAGCCGGGCCTCCAGGTGCAGGTGCGGGCCGAGCGCCACCCCGGTCGCGCCCACGTGGCCCAGGGCCTCGCCCTCCGCCACCGGCTGCCCCGGCTGCACCGTCACTTCGTTCAGGTGCCCGTACAGCGCGTACACGCGATGCCCGCGCCACTCCTGCGCCAGTTGCAGCACTACCACGTTGCCGTAGAAATCCCCGCTCGGGCCAAATCGAATCTCCACATCCGGCCCGGCGTAATAGACCACCCCGGGGGCCACCGCCAGCGCCGGGGTGCCGGCCGCCGCGCCGATGCCGTGATGCGTGGCCAGCCGGTTGCTATAAGTGGAGCCGAAGCGATAGCTGGAGGCCGCGCTGGCCACCGTGCCTGGCGGCGTGGGGCGACCAAAGTAGAAGTGGTCCTCCCCCTGGCCGGGCGGCGGGGGCGGCGGCAGGCTGTCCAGGGCGACGGTGGGCCAGGGGGTTAGAGTTAGAGTTAGAGTTAGAGTTAGAGTTAGAGTAGGGTGGGGCGTGGTAGTGGGG
>CAYZNA010000066.1:3597-12905 GCA_964478665.1 uncultured Anaerolineales bacterium | reverse complement strand
TTGCCGGTGGCGGTTTTGGGCAGTTCGTCCACGAATTCTATCCAGCGCGGGCGCTTATAGCCGGCCATCTTCTCGCGGCAGTAGGCAATCAGCTCCTCGGCCAGCGCCTCGGATGCGGTCTGGCCCGGGTTGAGGATCACGTAGGCCCTCGGCTTGATCAGGTTGTCCTGGTCGGGCTGGCCGACCACCGCGCACTCCAGCACCGCCGGATGGCTGATCAGGGTGCTTTCGACCTCCACCGGGGAGACCCAGATGCCGCCGACTTTGAGCATGTCGTCCGAGCGGCCGGCGTGCCAGTAGTAGCCGTCTTCGTCAACGTAGTATTTGTCACCGGTGAACAGCCACTCGCCGCGGAAGGTGCGCTGGCTCTTCTGGTACTGGTGCAGGTAGAACAGGGTGGCGGTTTCGCCCTTCACCAGCAGGTTGCCGATCTCGCCGCGCGGGACCTCGTTGCCGTCGTCGTCCACGATTTTCAGCTCGTAGCCCTCAAACGGTTTACCGCTGCTGCCGGGGCGGATGTCGCCGGGGCTGTTGGAAAGGAAAATGTGGAAGTTCTCGGTGGAGCCGATGCCGTCAATGATGTCCAGGCCGGTCTTCTCCTTCCAGGTGTGCCAGACCGGGGCCGGCAGCGCCTCCCCGGCGGAGACGCACAGCCGCAGGGAAGACAGGTCGTATTTGCTGGTAAAATCCTCCACCGCCATGGTGGCGGCGTAGCCGGTGGGGGCGTTATAAAGAATGGTGGGCTTGAAGCGGTCTATCACTTCCAGCACGTTGGTGGCGATGCGCGGCGGCCCCTCAAAGAGCACGATGCTGGCCCCCACGTACCACGGAAAGGCCAGCACGCCGCCCAACCCGAAGGTAAAGAATAGCTTGGGCGCCCCATACGCGCGGTCGCTATCGCGCAGGCCGAGCACGTTCACGCCCCAGAGCTGCGAGGTGAGCGGGTAATCCTTGTGAGCGTGCAGAACGCCTTTCGGTTCGCCGGTGGTGCCGCTGGAATAGTTCAGCGAGCAGAAGTCGTCGCGGTGAGTGGGCGCGGCCTCGAGGTCGGTCGCTTCGCCGGCGATCCAGTCAGCATAATGCAGATCGCTGGCGTGTCCACCGGCCCCGATGACAACCACATGCTGGACGAACGGCATTTTCCCACGCAGTTCCGCAATGGCGGGCAGCAGGGCCTCGTGCACGATCAGCACGCGCGCCCGGCTGTCGCGCAGGATGTAGTCGTACTCGTGGGGCTTGAGCAGGGTGTTCATGCCCAGGGCGACCCCGCCAATCTTCATCGCGCCAAAGAAGCAGGTGACCCACTCGGGCCGGTCCAGTGAAAGGATGCCCACAACATCCCCCGTGCGCACGCCCAGCTTTTTCAGAGCGTTGCCTACCTGATTGGCCTCCTGCGACACCTGGCGGAAGGTCATCTCCCGCGAGGCGGAGAGCAGGGCCGCCTTGTTGGCGCGCCCGGCCAGGTTGCGCTCAAGGATGTCCACGGCGTTGTAGTAGAGCGGCAAATCGGCGGCTTTCATCATCAAGGTCTCCTTTCATTCTCTCCCGATCACGTCCCGGGCGATGACAATGCGCTGGATGTGCGACGTGCCTTCGTAAATCTGTAACCCTTTGATGTCCCGGTAGTAGCGTTCGACCGGATACTCGTTCGAGTAGCCGCGCCCGCCGTGGATCAGCACCGCCTCGGAAGCAGCCTTCGCGGCCACTTCCACGGCGAACAACTTGGCGATGGAGGTCTCGCGAGTGGAGGGCCGGCCCTGATCCTTGAGCCACGCCGCGCGGTACACCAGCAACCGGGCCGCGTCCAGTCCGGCGGCCATGTCGGCAATTGTAGCCTGAATCATCTGAAAATCGCCAATGCGCCGGCCAAACTGGCGGCGGGTACGGGCGAAGGCCACGCTGGCATCCAGACAGGCCTGCCCCACCCCGACCGCGCCGGCGGCCACCCCCAGCCGTCCCCCATCCAGGGCCGACATCGCCACCTTGAAGCCCTGCCCCATCTCCCCGAGGACGTTCCCGGCCGGGACCCGGCAATCCCGGAACGTGATCCGGGCGTGGTCGGAGGCCCGGTGGCCGAGTTCCCGGCCCGGCATCCTCTCCCGCTCGAACCCCGGACGGCCGGTCTCGACCAGAAGGGCGGTAATACCCCGGTGACGGGCTGCCGGGTCGGTGGAGGCGAACACGATGGCGAGGTGGGCGAGGTTGCCGTTGGTGATCCAGATTTTCTCGCCGCTGAGCACGAACTCGTCGCCCTCGCGCCGGGCGGCCGTTTGAATGCTGGCGGCGTCCGAGCCGGCCTCCGGCTCGGTCAGGCAGTAGCAGCCAATCCAATCACCACTTACCAATCGCGGCAGGTAGGCCCGCTTCTGTTCCTCGCTGCCCCACGCCAGAAGGCACAGCGACACCAGGCTGGTGTGCACGGTCATGAAGCCGCGCACCGAGGAGTCGGCCCGGCCCAGCTCTTCGTAGATCAGCGCGAGGGAGAGCGTGTCCCATCCCTGGCCGCCGTACTCCGCCGGCAGCGGCGCGCCGAGGAAGCCGAGGGCGGCCATGCGGCCCACGAGGTCCATGTGCAGCCGGCCCTGCTCGTCCATCTCGCGCGAGAAGGGCGCCACTTCGTCCTGGGCGAAGGCGCGGGCGAGGGATTGGGTGCGGAGGTGGGAGGGGGAGAGGGAGAAGTCCATCATTCGATGACCGCCATACCCTGCACCTCAATCATGGCCTCATCATCCCACAAACGCACCACCTGCACCAGCGACATGGCCGGGTAGTGGCGGCCGAAGAACTCGCGAAAGACCGCCCCGATTTCCTTCAGCCGCGCTTTGTAGGCGTCGCGGTCGGTGACGTAGATGGTCAGGCTGGTGATGTCGGCCATTGCCCCGCCGGCCGCCTCCACCACTGCCCGCAGGTTGGCGAGGGCCTGGCGGAACTGGCCGGCGACGTCCCCTGGCGCGATGATCTTTCCCTGCGCATCCTGCGCGGTCTGCCCGGCGAGGAAGAGCAGCGAGTCGCCGGTTGTCTTGATCCCGTGGCTGAAGCCGGAGGGGGGCACGAGGGATGGAGGAGTGATGATAATTTTTTTCATGCACTGCCGCCCCGATTACTCCGGCAGTGATCTGCCCAAAGGCCAACCAGCCAGCGAGAAAGCCACAAACAGCCCACCAGATCAGCAACGCGAGTCCCATTCTTCCTACTTCCTACTTCCTACTTCCTTCTTCCTTTTGAACGCCTCGTAGAAAATGCGGTGATCTGCGCCCATCATCATCAGAGCCTGCGCCTGGGCCTCGGCCTCCAGCGCGCTGTCCAGGTCCATGCTCCACTCGTTGGCCAGCATGCGCTTGGTCATGCCGAGGGCCAGCGTCGGGCCGGCGGCCAGCCGCCGCGCCCATTCCAGCGCTGCCGGCAACACTCCTTCCGCCGGGACCACTTTGTTGACCAGCCCGATCGCCTCGGCACGCTCGGCCAGAATGGGTTCGCCCAGCAGCAGCAGCTCGGTGGCGCGGGCCATGCCCACCACGCGCGGCAGCAGGTAGGCCGCGCCCATATCGGCCCCGGTCAGGCCCACCTTGCTGAACAGGAAGGCCATTCTGGCTCCAGCGGCCATCACCCGCAAGTCGCTGGCTAACGCAATCACCGCGCCCGCCCCGGCGCAGGTGCCGTTGATGGCGGCAATGATCGGCTTTTCCAGCCGGCGCATGTTGTGCACCAGCGCCCCGGTCATGCGGCAGAACTCCAGATGCCCGCGCATGTCCCAGCCGATCACCTCGCCGATGATCTTGTGCACGTCGCCGCCGGAGCAGAAGCCCTTCCCCGCGCCGGTGATTACCACCACCTTCACCGCCTCGTCGTAGCGCAGCGTTTCCATCAGGTCGCGCAGTTGGGCGTAAATGCGCAGGGTGAGGGCGTTGAGCACCTCCGGACGGTCCAGGGTGATGGTGGCGATGGAGTTTTCGATGGAGTAGAGGAAGTCGAGGTTGGGGATTGGAGATTGGGGATTGGAGATTGGGGATTGGAGATCGGAGATTGGAGATTGGGGATTGGAGATTGGGGATTGGAGAGTGGAGATTGGAGATTGGGGAGTGGAGATTGGGGATTGGAGATTGCTCATTCAGATTCACCTGCGCGAAGTGCGCCGGCCGGCCAGACAACCATTCCCTGGTTGCCCAGAGCCGACCAGGCCTGGACGAAGTTGCTAATGGTCAAATGAAGTTCCTGTCCGATAGCAGGATCAACGCACATAACTTGCCCGCCCTCCAGCCCTGAAACGACCACAGCGTGTAAACCGGCTCGACCATGCGGCAAATCCGTGGCCCGGAGGAAGACGATCACGGGCCATTCCTCCTCCAGCAGGTCAATCAGTCGCTCCAGGGTGGCGTTCTCGAACCAGATGGCTCGATACCCCAGTTCCTCCAGACCTTCGACGGCATCTGTAGGGGATGTACCCAGGAACGGTATGCTTCCGCAGGCACGGGCAAGCTCCCCTTCGCTGCTCTCGTGTCCCCAGTAGTCGAGCACAATGCGAACGCATGCGGGCAGGCACGTGTGGGCATGCTCCTGTCGGAATGGGCGAAGCTTCATCTCCCAATGGCTGCTAACGCTGCTGAGCGGATGGCGGCCGGTGAAGTTGAGTGCTCAGGAACCAACGCTCCCGGGGCAGAATAGGTCAGGACGCCCACAGGCTCGGCTCGACCGGCGCCGTAAACCGAGATTGCCCAATTGCCCTTCTCCGCCTCCCATGTGGCTTCTACGGAAACCGCGTCGCCAACGTGTGCCAGCAGGTATCGCAGCGCGCGGTTTTCAATGGCCTCCCGATCTGGCTGCGCAGGGACCACGCGGATCGCCTCTGGCTCCAATTCCAGCACTACTCTCGATCCGGCATCCAGCCCGTACTGGCGCATAAGCACGATCGGGATCTGTAACCCCTCAGCATTGACTGACTGATGGACCTTTTCCACGTCGGCCTCCTCTCATCAGAACAGCACAGCGCCGCCGTCCACGTGGATCGCCTGGCCGGTGATGCCGCGCGCCTGTTCGCTGGCCAGCATCACTGCCACCAGCGCCACTTCCTCCGGCTGGATCAGCCGCTTCTGCGGGCTGGTACCGGCCATGAAGGCGCGCACTTCGGCCTCGCTGCGCCCGGTGCGCTGCACGATGCTGACCACGTTGCCATCGGTCATGGGGGTATCCACGTAGCCGGGGCAGATGGCGTTCACGGTGATGCCGGCCTCCACGAACTCGGCCGCCAGCGCGCGGGTGAGGCCGAGCAGCCCATGCTTGGAGGCGGTGTAGGCGGCGATGTACTTCGCCCCGCTCTTGCTGGCGATGGAGGCCATGTTGATGATCCGGCCCCACTTGCGGCGAAGCATCCCCGGAACGGCGTGTTTGGTGACGTAGTACGCCCCGGTCAGGTTGACCGCCATAATATGATCCCATAGCCAGTCGTCGTGGTCAATGAACTTGTGGCTGCGGGCCACCCCGGCGTTGTTGACCAGAATATCAATTCGGCCCAGCTTCTCCTCGGCCTCGCGCACCGCCAGCGCCACCTGCGCCTTGTCGGTCACGTCGCACACGATGGGAACTGCCCCCCGCCCGATCTCCTCCACCTCCAGCGCCACGCCGTAAATCTCGGACTCGGTGCGGGCGGTGAGGGCCACGTCGGCCCCCTCGCGGGCAAAGGCCAGGGCAATCGCCCGCCCGATGCCGCGCCCGCCGCCGGTGATCAACGCCTTTTTGCCTGCCAGTGAGTCGCCCAAAATTTCCTCCGTGCCGTCGCGCTCCCCACTTACCAGTTACCAGTTACCGGTAAGTGGTAAGTAGCGCCTGTCACGCCGCAAAGTCGCGCTCGGCCTCCATCGCCCCGTCCAGCGCCGGCAGGGGGAACCCGGTCGGGACGCCGATCACGGCCGGGCTGGAGGGAACGCTCCGGTTGCCGGCGAAATCGTAGGCGCGGACGAAGTAGGCGTAGTCGTTGCCGCCCAGCGCGTACTCGTCCACGTGCGAATTGCTCAGCGACGAGGTCAGGTGCACAAACCGGCCGCCGTTCAACGTTCAACGTTCCAACGTTTAACGTTCAACGGTCCACAGCCCCGGCTCGCCCTTCGCGAAACGAACGTAGCGGTCTTTGATGGCCTGATTGACGAAGCCATCCTCACCCGAGAGGCGGGTGACCATGGCGGTGAGCACGATGCGGTTCTCGAGCCGCAGGCCATTTAAGACAACAGGATCAAACAGCAAGGCTACCACCTCGCTTCAGGTGACATCCGGCGCCTGCGCGCTGTAGCGCTCGTGCAGTCCTTCTGCAAGCGGGGGTCAAAGCCGGCCGCCAGATCGCGCCGCAGCACGGCGGCCCACAACTCGACGGCTTGCAGGCTCAGGATGAGCAGGGTGCCTTCGGGCGGGCCGGCGGGTTGCAGGGTGAGCAGGCGCGGCGCGCGAATGTAGGTGCAGTAGTGGGTCTGGAAGGCGCAGGCCACTTCGTGGCCGCAGGGGGGGTCATCCTGCCAGAGGGCGGGTCGGGGCATCGGTCTCCTCCTCGGCGAGAGAGGGATCGGGGGCCGTTTCCCGTTCGTAGACCCACCTGGCTTCACGGAGAAGCGTGCGATAGAAACGCCCCCCGGTGCGGGCCATCGTCTCCCACTCTTCGGATGTGTACACCAGCGCCTGCGCCTGGTTGAACCAGTCCCGCGAACGATCAGACATTCCCACACCTCATGCCGGGCAGGCCGTTTGCCCCTTCTGTTCACGTCCGGCAGGCCGGACGTCCGAGTCGCCCGACAGGAAGACCCCGATGCAACCGGCAGGTCCGGCCGCGTCCCGAGGTGGTGTTGAGTGTACCACAACGGAAGACGCTCTGCCGGCGCCGCGCTCGCCCCACGCGCTGCTATGCGCCGGCCGCCCCTTGCCGGCGAAAGTACTCCACCGTACGCATCAACCCGACACTGAGCGGGACCTCAGGCGTCCAGCCGAGGTCTCTGCTTGCGCGGGCCACGTCGAGGTAAATGCGAAAGGTCTCCCCCGGTTTGGGCGGCCCGTAATTCGGCGCCAGCCTGTAGCCGGTGATGGCGGTCAGTTCGGCGCAGATGTGGTTGATGTTGGTTCCCAGCCCGACGCTGATGTTGAAAATGCCGCTCCGGCCATCCCCCAGGGCCAGCAGGTTGGCCCGCGCGCAGTCGCCCACGTACACAAAATCCCGCTCCTGCTCCCCGCTGCCGTTGATGGTCACCGGCTGGCCGCGCAGCATGCGGCCGGCGAAGATGGCCACCACGCCGGCCTCGCCGTGGGGATCCTGGCGCGGGCCGTACACGTTGGCGTAGCGCAGCACGGTGTAGTCCAGCCCGTACAGTTCTTTATACATGAAAAGGTAATGTTCCACCGTGTGTTTGCTGGCGCCGTACGGGCAGATGGGGTTTATGGGGTGGTCTTCATCGCAGGGCAGGTACTCCGGCTCGCCGTACACCGCCCCGCCGGTGGAAATATAGATGAACTTGCGCACGCCGCGCCGCCGGGCGCATTCCAGCAGGTTGATGGAGCCGTTGATGTTCACTTCGGTGTCGAACAGCGGCTCGGCTACCGACCTGCTCACGGCGGTCTGTGCGGCGTGGTGGTCCACAATCTCCGGACGCTCTGCGGCGAATACCTCGTCCAGCCGTGGGTCACGGATGTCCATTTTGATGAACTTCGCTTTCGGATTCAGGTTGCTTTCCCGCCCGGTGGAGAGGTTGTCCACGATGACGACCTCGTGCCCGGCAGCGATCAGGGCGTCTGCCACGTGCGAGCCGATGAAACCAGCACCGCCCGTTACCAATATCTTCATGGGTCTGTAGACTCCTTTCAGGATTGACCGTAGTGCCTCAGGTTGCCGGCTTTCCCCTCCTCCATCCGGGTGGCCGCCGGCGAGGGGCAATTTTACCCTGGATCGGCGCCCTCACTCGGGAGAAGATCACAGGTGTGCACGCAAAGGTTGTCAGAAGAATCCCCGCAATTGGGGACATGTTTCCCTGGCACCGCCCGCCGCATCGTCCCGATGTCCTTCGGGAGGGCAGGTGTGCGCGTGCACGATCACAGGCGGCGCGCGCTATCCCGTCCAGCGCCAGATGCGCTCGGCGTGGGGGCGTCCGTCGGGGGGCCGCTCGCGCCTCCCCATGAGCCTGATCAGACGGGCGCGCAGGCGCTCCGGCCAGCGCAGGTCGCGGGCGGTCTGCGCTGTGAAGTTGCGTACCCGCTCGCGCAGCGCGGCTTCGCTGCCAAACAAAAAAGGCCACTGAGTAGCGTACCCCAGGATGGCCTCCGTTTTGACCTGCACGTCAACCGCATAGGATCGGGATTGCCATTTCCCGGCCCCGAACCACGCCCGCGCCGCCTGCGCTGCCCCCGGTTGCTCGGCGTAGGGGTAGTCTTCGTAGAACCACACCCTCCAGCCATTCTGCTGCAGGGCCAGCGCCAGCGCGCGCACCCACTGATGATCCACGTGGTTCCCGATGGCCAACGGCGCAAACACCTGAACCTGCCCGCGGTTCGGGTGCAGGGCTTGCAGGGTGCGCTGCCACTCCGCCCTCAGGGCGGCCAACTCGGCGGGATGCAGGGCGCCGAACAGGGTGGCGTTGTCGTGATAGGGGAACTGGTCTCCCACGCGGCGATAAATGGCGTCCGGCGTGTCGCCGTGCACCACCCCCACCCCCCGGCGCGCAAGCACCTCGCGATCCTCCGCCCGGCGCGCCCCCACCACGTCGGGAGGCTGCCCCCAGTTGGCGTGCAGCTCACGGGCGAAGGCGGAGAGCGGTTCACCCGGCGGGTAGCCCGCGCACAGGGTGACGACGGTCACCGGTTCCCCGCGCGCCCGCTGCCGGTGAATCAGGCCGCCGCAGGAGAGGATCGCGTCGTCGAAGTGGGGGGAGAGATACAGTCGTCGGGTCATGGTGCAGGGCCTCCACAGGGGGCGGCCCGGCAATTTGTGCTCGCGATTTGCACAAAATGGCACAGTGATTGTAGAATAGGCGCTCGCTGCCCCGCTCAATCGGCAGCGACCTTTCAACGTTCCGGTGTTGTTCGAGGGCGTAGTTCTACCCGGGGTTGTGGAGTGCGCTGGCCCGCCCTGATTTGGGGCATACCGCAAAAGTGTCGGTAGACAGTAATCCGGCGCGGCCTTCGGGCCGGCGCGCCCTTTGATCCGGCTGGCCGGGAAAAGTCACCGACAGTTTTGCGTTATACCCACTCGCGCCGCCCGTTACCAGAATCTTCATATTTGTAGTAGACTCTTCTTTCGTTCATAGGGGGACTGGCGGAAACGTCTCAACGTTCCGGTGTTGTTC
>CAYZNA010000066.1:0-3587 GCA_964478665.1 uncultured Anaerolineales bacterium | reverse complement strand
CTGTATTAAAGTAATGTCCGTCGCGGACTGCCCACCGGCAACGCACCCTCGGCCCACGCAGGGATAAGAGCCACAGGGATGTTGCGCCGGGGCACGTACGCCGCGCCGGGTCAGCCAACGTTCTAACGTTCAACGTTCAACGTTCAACGTTCAACGCAGTGAGAGAACGAAACGGGTATACCACACCAAAGGAGGTGATGTCTCAAGATGTGAGAGTCAGAGTGGGAGGTTCTTGCGTGCCCTGCGAGAATCGTATTTTAGATGCCGCCGGGCGAAGTTTGCTCCACAAGCAATCACTTATTAGGAGAAGGAGAAGGAGTATCTTGCTATGAACAAGATCACACGACTGATAATCGCCGTTGGGCTGATGCTGGCGGCGCTGACGCCGTTTGCCACGGTTCAAACGGCCTTTGCAGCTTCGCCGGGAGCGCTCTCTGGCACTCTGACTGTCACCACCGCCACGGTCGGGCAGACGGTGTCGGAGCAGTTGACCATTCAGAGAACCGCTAACCCCCAGGGGAACGTGCTGCAGATTGACATCACGCGCCCGGCGGGGTGGTCGGCGCCAGGCGTCAGTTCGGCGACGTTCACCGACCAGCCGGCCGGTGTGGTGACCGTCCTCGGCCACACTGAGAACACCGTTGGCCAGGTCACTACCATCGTCCTCAGTGGCGGCACCGGCGCGAACGGGTCGGTCCGTTTTAACCTCCCCAACGCCGCGCCGACCGATGCGCTCGACATCTTCTTCACGTCCACCCCGCCGAACGCCCCGCAGGCCTGCACCGCATGGACGCTGGCCACGCGTGACGAGAACAACGCGAACGAGATCGCTGTGGCCGGTGTTGCAGGGGGTGACTGCGTCGTCAGCCAGTTGCAGACCCAGACCCACCACAGCACGGCCGCTTCCTTCACCGTGACTGTCCCGGCTGATGGCGTTGCCGGCTCGCCGGCCAATGTGGCCTTGAAGGGCACCGCGCGCGACGTGGTGCTCACTGCCCTGGACAGCCTGGGCAACGTGGTGGACGGGGCCAACGGCGGCACGGCTTACGCCGGCACGGCGGTACTCACCACCAACCCGGACGTGACTCCGACGTGGACTATCGGCGTGGGTGCCGGGACCCTCGCGGGGAACGCGTACACCTTCGCCGGGGCCGACGCCGGCACGGCAACGATGCGGATGAACGCGGGGGCCGGCTCTGCCTCCAGCACGGTGGTATCCACCGATGCTGCGGTCACTGGCTCGAGCGCGGCCGTGGTTGTGGCCGCCCCGACGATCACCGCCACCGGCGGGGACACCGGCGCGGCTGGCGAGAGCCTGACGGTCTCCGGCGCCGGCTACTGGGGCGTGCAGAACTGGACCCTCCTCGCCAACAGCCTCACCATCGGCGGCAGCGCCACCACGCATCCCCCGATCACGGTGGACGCGGCTGGCGGCTTTGGCGACACCACGGTGACCCGCACCGGCGCGCTGTCCGAGGGGTCCAAGGACATCGTCGCCACGGTGATGGATGGCGCCGGCACCACCCAGCAGTACCAGGCGACCTTCACCGGCGCCACGACGATCAACCCGACGGTGTCTGGCTTCACCTGCAACATCGCCAGCGGCTGCCAGGCGGGCAACATCGGCACCGGCACGAACACCGACAAGGCCACGCTGACCGGGACCGGCTTCATGCCGGCCACCATTGCCCTGGTGCAGCTCGTCAGCGCCAGCAACGGCTCCACGTGGGACCTGAACACCATCCCGGCAACCAATGCGACGGGTGGCCTGAATGCGCCCAACGCGGGCTTCCCGGCCCTGCCAGAGGACAGCTACACCCTGCGCATCACCGACGCCGCCCCGGGCCACGTGCACGACTTCTCAAACACGTGGACGGTCGGCGCTAACATCACCCTTGACGGCCTCTACCCGGACTACCGCGACGGGCTGGCGGGCAACATCACCGTGATCGCGGGCGCCGCCTTCGAGCCGAACCTGATCGCCGGCCAGATCGGCATCCAGTTTGGCACGTACGATGTGACCGGTGACGAACTGCTGACCACCAACGCCGGCGGCACGCTCAGCGGCGGCGCGCTCACCCTGCCGGCGCTCCCCTCGGGTGCGTACGACGTGATCGTGACCACGCCAGGCAAGACGCGCACCTTTGCGGGCGCGTACCACGTGGCCACGGCCTCCATCGGGGCCGGCAACGGCCAGGCGGGCCAGACCGGCGTGAGCTTCAGCGGTTCCCACTACCCTGCCAACACGGCCATCGGGGCTGTGGCGGTCGGGACGGGCACCGGCGCTGGCTTCACGCAACTGAGCACGGTGACCGGCTTCCCGGCCACCACCGACGCGACCGGCAATATCGTTGATGTGAACGGTGTGAGCATCACCAGCAAGCTCGCGGAAGGCTCGTACACCCTGCGCACTACGGTGGGTGGCGTCAACTTCGACTACCCCAACGCCTTCGCGGTCTCGCCGTCGGTCACGCTGGTGCCCAGCCAGGTAGTGGTTGGCAGCGCGACGCCGCTGGCTGTTGCCATCAACGGCTTCGGCTTCGCCGCCGGCCAGACCATCCTGGCCAACTCCGTCACTATCGGCGGCCAGGGCACCACCCACAACCCGGTGGCAGCAGTCGCCGCGGACGGCTCCTTCGCCATCGCTGCCACGCTGGGGACCCTGCCTGCCGTTGGCCGCAACGCGGTAGCAGTGTCTGAGGGCGCGCACAATCACTCCATCGCCAACGCCTTCGGCGTGATGGACGTGACTGCCTCGCCCGCCACGGGCGCCGGCCAGACCGGCACGGTGATCTCGCTCTCCGGCGCGGGCTTTGCGCCCAACACCGTAGTCGCTGCCAACAGTATCACCGTCGGTGGGGCTGCAACCACGCACCTGGCGTTCACCACCGCCGCGGATGGCAGCTTCTCTGGCGTCTCGGTGACCCTCTCGAACATCTCTGAGGGTGCCAAGGACATCGTGGTCCTGGCGAACAACTTCGCCAGCAAGTACACCGTTGACGCGCCTACCATCACCCTGAGCCGCACGAACGACGATGGCGTGGCGGGCAACCCCGTCACCATCAGCGGCTTCGGGTTCACCGCCGGCGCGACCATCGCTGCCAGCTCCATCACAATGGACGGTCTGCCGACGACCCACGCCGCGCGCGTGGTCGCCGCCGCCGGGACCTTCACCCCCGTGGCCGTCACGTTGCCCGCCCTCACGGGTGGCGTCAAGGATGTGGTAGTGACCGAGAGCGGCGTGGTCAACCACACCCACTCCTACACCGCCCGCTACCCGGTAGCCTCCGCGGCCCTGTTGCCAAACAGCGGCAACGGCGCGAACGGCGCGGTGGTCTCGATCTCCGGCAGCGACTGGCCGGCCGGCGCCGCCGCCACCGCGGTCCGGCTCGGAGCAACCGCCCTGTTCGGTGTGATGCCGAGCAGCGACGCCTCCGGCAACCTCGGGCCGGCGAACCTGCAAATCCAGGCCAACCTGCCGCGCGGTACGTATGCGCTCCATGTGGATCTGGGTGGCATCACCTACGACTATGCGGGCGCCTACACGGTCGCTCCGGCGGCTGCACTCACCTTCAACTACGGCGGCG
>CAYZNA010000065.1:1358-12944 GCA_964478665.1 uncultured Anaerolineales bacterium | reverse complement strand
ATTTCTGGTTGGCTTCGCGGCGCTTGCCCGGGTCGCGGGGCAGGGCCAGCGGGCGGCCGCGGGCGTCAATGATCAGGCCCACCGTCCCGCCCAACACGCGGCGCAGGGTGGCCGGGCGGCCCGGCCCCAGGCCGACATCAAAGCGGCTCAACGGCTGCAGGGTCAGGCGGGCAGTCTGCCCGGCGGGCAGGGGGAGCACTTCCAGTGTGCCGGCTCGCACCTCCACGTTGACCTCGTTGCCGTTGTCGTATTGCATGGCCACGCGCAGCACGGCGCTCCCCGGCCGGGCGCGCCCGACCGGCGTGATTACCGTGCCGAGGTTGTTGAATACGCCAGAATCCAGCACTTGTACCGTGGCAGTCGGGTTGAGGGCGGTTGCGGCGCCCAGGATGGGGGCCAGACCATGCCTGTCCAGCACCAGGGTGGTAATTCCGGTCGGCTGCAAGGCATCGAGCAGCATGAGGGCGGTGTGGCCAGGGCGGGGGGCCTCGGCAAACACCGCACCGCTGGCAAGAATCGGCTCGAACCACGGCAACAACTCGCCGCCGGGGTCGCCGGAACGCCGGCGGCGGCCGCGGCGCGCCCGGTCTGGCCAGTGTGCTCGCGCCTGGGCCAGGGCTTCGCGCAGCAGTTCGCGGGTGAGGGCGTGTTCGATGGATAGTTCATCGGCCTGGGACGGGATGCTGGTCGGGTTGAGGCTTTTGTTGTAGATGTACTCCAGCACCTGTTCTTCCGGCAGGCTGGACGGCAACCAGCGGGCAATGCTGGCCGCCGCGTTGCGCTGGAGCAGGCCGGTCAGGTTTTCGCCCAACCCCAGGTCGGGTCGCACGGAAAGGAAAAGCTGGCCCTCAAAGGCGGCGGCCAGGGTGACAGCCGAGGCGCCCACATCCACCCCCAGCACGCCTTTCCCGGGATCGTACACCCGGCTGAAGAAGCTGGTAATCTGGCCGAAGGCGCGCGCTGTGGGCATCAGCGGTTCGCGGGTCCACTCGGCCAGTGCAGAGAAGCCGTAGATCTGGCCGGCGCGCAACTCGTCAAAAATGCGGGCCAGTTCGGCGCGGGCCGGGGCCAGGTTTTCGGTGGGCAGGGAGGGGCGCAGGTTGGGGGCAACAGCGATCTTCTTAACGTGCCCACCCAGCTTCTCGACCACGGCGGTGGCAATCTGCGAGTTGCCGGCGTACAGCACCTGCGGCCGGGCGTTTTCCGGCAGCAGGTGGCAGGCCAGACCGACGGTCTCCACCAATTTAAGCACAGCCTGGTTGGCGCCGCCCTCGGTGCCGCCCGCGATCACAATCAGGTCCGGTCGGGCGGCGATGATGGCGTCCAGTTGTTTATCTTCCGGGCGGCGGTCGTGCAGGCCAAGCTGTTCCACTACCGAAATATAGGTGGAACTGGCCAGCCGGCGGGCGCTCTCCAGCGAGACACCCGGCATCAGGCCCACCAGCACAGCCCGAATGGTAGGCCCGGCAGAGGCGCAGGCGACCAGTGCATCCACCCCGGCGCCGTCGTCCCGGCCGGGCATGATTAGCCGCTCGTCCGAGTCAAGGAAGGTACGCCCGGTGATCTCGCCCAGTTGGTTCAGCGCGTGGCGCAGGCCCTCGCCCACATCCAGGTAGGGAGGGGCGGCGGTTGTGGGGGCGTTGCCCACCCCAACAAAGCGATATTGCCCGTCCACCACGTCGAACAACGCGGCGCGCGTGGTGCAGGCGCCAAAATCCACCCCCAGCAGGGAGTCGGAGTCAATTGCGTTACTCATCCGGCACTCCCCACTGCGCGCATAATCTGGCTTAGAAAATCCCACAGGAACGCCAGTCGCCCGGACAGGACGGCAATTGAGGCCGCCAGCGCCCCGGCGTACAGCGCGCCGAAGGTGATGGCGATGAATATCTGGCCGACGAAGGCCAGCGGCGCCACCAGCAGCGGCCGGGCAGGCGGGTTGCCCGGGTCGGGTCGGGCGCCAAACTGGAAATACAACAGGGTGGTGATGGCGCCTGACAAGGCTACTGCGCCATCAAACAGGGCCTCCGCCGGGGTGACCTCGCCCACCAGCGTGGCTGTGGGGGCCGCGCCGGTGGAGAGCGCGGCGCGCATCTGCGGCAGCAGGGTGCCGGTTGCCGCGCCGCCAACGGCCACCGCCGCGCCCACCCCTACCAGAAAGGCCATGGAGGCGTTGCCCAGCCGGGCGGTGCGCGGGCTGACTTTGAATAACATGAGCAATACCAGCAAGAAGGGGGCCACAATCACCGGGTTGCCGGCTGCCTGACCGGAGAGTAACGGCGCCAGCAAGCGCGGCCAGATCACGGCGCTCCACGCCACCGCGCCGGCGTAACCGGCAGACGCGCCGATGAAGAGATGGGTAGCCAGACGGAACAACGGGTTATCGCCCAGAAAGTAGCTCAGAGTCATCAGGGTGAGCAGGAATGCCAGGCTGGCGCCGATCAGGTCGGAGAGGGACAGGCCGGTGGAGAGCATCAGGCGGGCCTTTCTGAATCGCGGCGTAGCGCGCCGGCCACGCCGTAGAGAAGGATGCCCACGAACAGGATGGCTGTGGCGGCTATCAGGCCATAGCCGAAGGAGTCCCAGCGCCCCAGCGCGGCGCCGGGCCGGCCGTTGAGTTGTTCGTAGGCCGCGGCGCCGGAGAAGCCGCTGAGCAGTCCGGCCAGTTGGGGATGGGCGCTTTGCACGTAGGGCTGAACCAGCGGCTCGGCGCCAGCGCTGATTACGGCCACGAAAGGCGTCTCTCGCGCCAGGGGCCAGACTTGCTCCATCCACTGGCGCACGCCCTCCGGCGTGGCGCTTATGACTACCACCAGGGCAAAATCGCGCACGCCCTGCACTCCGGCCAGCGGTGGTTGCGCCCAGATCGTGGCATCGCCGGCGAAGTCCACCGGGCGCTCGGTCTGCAGATTATCGGCCAGCGCGCTCAGTCCGGTGCTATTGCCGGGAACAAACCCCAGGTTGACGTAGTTGGCCCCGTAGGCGTATCGGTGGGCCTCGGCCTGGGCCTCCAGCACCTGCGCGGCCAGGGCAGGGCCGGCGGGACGGGTGGAGAGGACTACCAGCGGCAGTCCACGGATCATCAGATGCTCCACCAGCGCGCCGGCCGGGGCACTGAGCTCTGCGGCCGAAGCCGGGTCGTATTCGAAGGCCAGCAGCACTGGCTGGCCCTGCGGCAACTCGTTGATCAGGTTGCCGGCGGCAAGCGTCTCGGGTGCGATGTTCTCTGGCCGGGGCAGCGCACTGCTGCCCAGCACGATGGGAGCCAGCACAGCAGCCAGCAGGATCAGCGCTACCAGCCAGCGCTCCAGCGGCAGGCGCAGCTTGCGGCCGGTGGCTGCCGGAGCCGCGCCGGCCTGCTCTTGAAGCAGGCCGCGCAGTAGTTCGGCGCGGGCGGCGTGCACGTCGCTCACCTCCAGCCGGGTGCGGGCCACCGCCGGCCTCTGAGGCAGTGCCACCACCGGTTCGGCCTGCAGCAGACCGCGCATGCCGGCCAGCGGGCCGGCCGGTTCGACATAATCCCGGCCGGGTTCCGGCTTGCTCGGGCGGCTGGCCTCCAGCGGGCGCATGGCGGCCAACCACGGCGGGATGGCCGCTTGCGCCAGATCGCCGGCGCTGGCGGGCGGTGGCGCCGGGGGAGCTTGCGCCCGGCGAGCGGGATATTCGATGGGCGCGGGGCGCGGCTCGGAGGTGAGTTCGGCGGGGCGCATGGCGGCCAGCCAACCGGGCAACTCGCCGGGGGCCGCCGCCGGGGCCTGGCCCGGGGGAAGGGGCGCCGATGGGGGTTCGGTCGGAGGGGGTGGCTCAGGAAAGGCAGGCGAGGCCGCATCCGGGGCGATGGCAAAGGCTGCCAGCCAGTCGGACTCCGGATGGGGCCGGCGCTCGGGGGCCTGCAACGAACGATCCGGCGCTGCGCCAAACTGATCGAGGTCGGGACGGGGCGGCTTCGGTATGCGCATGGCAGTCAGCCATTCTGGAGCGCCCTCGGTCGGGGTTAGCCAGTCGGGCAGTTCTTCCTCATCGGCCTCCGGCGCGGGGTGGTCGGGGGCCGGCGGCGCGGCGCTGCGACCCTCGCCGGCGCCAAAAGCATCGGCGCGTGCCAGCCAGTCTTCTTCCCCGGCGGGTTGTTCGGGTGGGAGGGCCTCGCCGGTCTCCTTTGCGCGCAGTGCGGCCAGCCAGTCTGGAATCTCTACTTCGGGTTGTTCCACCGGTTCCGGTGGGGGGGCGCTGCCGCGCAACAGGGTGTCCACCCGCCGGCGAGTTTCCGCCTGCGGCCGGAGTTCGGGGGCCGGCGGCGGCAGGGGCGGGGGCGGCTCCAATCCCTTGCTTTCGCGCAGGCGGGCCAGCCAATCGGCCTCCTCGTCGGTGACCGGCGTTTCTGGCCGGGGCGCCTCCTCCTCCGTCGGGCGCAGGCGGCTCAACCAGTCGGTCTGCGGCCGCTCCGGTTCGCGCGGGAGGTCAGGCTCGGCGGCGAGTGTGGGGGGGAGTTCTTCACTGGCGCGCTGGCGGATGCGGTTCAGCCAGTCGCTCTCCGGCAGCTCTGGTTCGGGTTGCACCCCGGGAGCGAGCTCTTCGACGGCGGCGGGGGCCGGCGGTGGAGCGGGCGGGGTGGGTTTCGGGACTGGCACGTCCGGGGCCGCGGGGGCCTCTTCGTCCGGCTGGTGAACGCGCAGCCGGGCCAGCCAATCGGGGATGGCCTGCGCGCCGCCCTCATCCGGCGCCGTTGCGTCCGGTTGACCGCGTGCAGCGACCAGCCAGGCGGGCGCTTCCTCTCCCGGGGCATCCCGCGGGGCGCCGCCGGCCGGGCCGGGAACCGGTGCGGCCGCGGGCGGGTTGACCGGGGGCTGTTGGGAGGGTGTGACGATCAGCGGCTTGAGGCGTGCGCCGCAGAACTGGCAGGTCTCAAGGGTATCCGGGTTGGGTTTGCCGCACATCGGGCAGCGTTTGTCTGGCATTTCGGATTTCGGATTTCGGATTTCGGATTTCGGATTTCGGAGGCGTTGTCCCGCAGTCCGCAATCAGCAATCAGCAATCGGCCATTCTCAGTCGGTGTACGGTCTATCGGCGCCCATTAGAACGCGCAAGCCGGTGGCGATCACGCCCAGCGCCACGCCCAGCAGGATGCCGCGCGCGCCGGCCACCGCCGGCACCTGAGTGATCCAGGCGCGAATCTGCTCCAGAAAAGCGGTGTTCTGCCCCGGCAGAGGCCCGGTCCCCAGCAGCACCAGCACGGCCACCACCACGAAGATCAGCGAGAGCAGGTTGCGCTTCTGGCGGATGAGACGGAAGCCGGCGGTCAGTAGCACAACCGAGAGCAGTGCAAAGAGTGTGCCTTCCACCGGGGTCTGGACGTAGTTCAGAATCCAGCGCGAGGCAAAGCCGCCCGCGCCCTGCCAGGCGGTAAGCCCGAAGGTGATGAGCAGGGCAATAATCAGGAAGATGCTGTACAGCCAGTTGGAACTCTGGTAGGCGACTTTGTTCCAGTGGACGACCAGCAGATTCCACAACCCCAGCAGCAGGGCGGCTGCGGCCAGGATGGCGGCCCAATCGGTGAACAGCAGGCGCAGGCCGATCAGTTCCGGGCGGCCGACAAAGTAGCCGGCCAGGGTGAGCAGGCCGAAGGCGACGGCGATGGCAACGGTGGGGCGCAGTTTCACGGCCAGGTTAACCCCAATAGTTGGAGCACGGTGTCCAGCCTGGCGAGGCGCAGCAGCAGGCCGAGCAGCAGCAGGGCGACGATTAGCCAGCGCAGTACGTCCTGCGCCTGCAGGCTGGCGGTGTGCATGGGGCCGGCGTTCATGTATGCGCCGGCAGCGTAGAGTTCCTCGCCGATCAGTGGATTGTTGGCTACAGCGTAGAGCATGGCCTGGGCAGGCACGGAATCGCTGCCGGCCAGCACATGGGCGCTGCCGGCCATGCCGGCGTGGGCGATCAGGGCGCCCTCGTCGTGGAAGGAGCCGGCCAGCACGTTCAGGGAGGCTTCCTCTTCGGTAGTCACGGCCATGGCGCCGGCGGCGTAGGAAAGGGGTGTGGCGCCGGCCATGCGCCCGGCGGTGTGTTCGTAGCGTTTGTCGGCGTGCTGGCGATCGTAGGCAGCGCGCAGAGTGTCCTGGGCCAGGATGGCGGTCGCCCCGTCGCCGGCTGTCACCACCGGCGGTTTGTCGCTGATGGTGGTCACTTCTGCGATGCGCGCCAGCACCGCCAGGCCGGCGTAGGCGGCGGCGCTCTCCGGCCCGGTCAACCCGCCACTGCCCAGAGAGATGTGCAGCCGTTTGCCGGCCTCCACCGCCAGGCCGACATCCTCCGGCAGAGAGGAGAACGACTCGATGTGGCGGAAGACCGGCGGGGTGCGCCGGGTGCGGTTCCACAACCAGAAGCCGAGCATGAGCACGGCGCAGAACAGGACCAGAATCAGACCGAGTAGATCAATCATGCGCAAGCCTTTCCAGCCGTTCGACAAGCTGCTGCCGGCGGGCCGGGTCTTCTAACGCGCGGGCCAGGGCGCCGATATCATCGCCAGACAGGAAGGCGCTCAGGCCCGGTTGCCCCAGGTACAAGATCTGTGCCCCGAGCAGGCTCAGTGGGCCGGCGGCCTGCAACGCGATCGCGGCCAGCCCGGCCAGGGCGGGATAGCGCCGCAGGCGGTCCTCCAGGGTAGCCGGCAGCGCCCCGGAACTTGCCTGTGATTCCATAAATGCGAGTATAGCACAAGGCGACTCTGCAAGCCAAATCACGTTACTACTATTCGAGACGGCAAACGCCTGGCAGGTCCCCGCGCAGCGGACCTGTTTGGCGTCGCCGGCAGTCAGGGCGAAACTGAGGTAGAATACTGCTACCCGGAACAGGCCAGGGAGGGATGAGATGGCAGCACGTCGTAAGCCGGTGTACCAGTGGGATGGTGAACAGGTCAGGGCGCTGCGCCGGCATCTGGGGCTGACCCAGACTGAGCTGTCGGAGGAGCTGGGGGTGAGACAGCAGACGGTGAGCGAGTGGGAGTGCGGGGTGTACCGGCCGCGCGGCTCTTCGGCAAAGCTGTTGCATATCGTGGCCGAACAGGCCGGCTTTACCTACGGCGAGGCCGAACCTCCACCGGCAGAGGAAGCGTCCGGGTAACGCCGCAGCCCCGGAAGGACTCAATATCCGGGAAATTGGGCCTTGACAGAATACACGAAAGCGTGTAGAATGTGGCTGCGTTTCGGGAGCCGGGTGCTCCCGATTTTTCCGGGCAGGCTACACGCTTTCGTGTAGAGAGGGAGGACCGATGGGCACTTATGGCATGGAGGGTGTGTTGCGGGCGTGGCGGACCGGCAGCCTGACCACCGAGCAGGCGGTGGGGCAGATTTTGCAGTTGCTGCAGGCCCTGGAGAAGCGCGTGCGCGAGTTGGAGCGCCTGAGCGCGGCGGCCCGGCCTGCGCGCGAGGGTCAGCATTTCTCGCAGGCAGAAGAGGGGTAGATCGCTCATGATGGTAGAATTATCGCCGCGCGCCGAAGTGCGCTAACTGATAAGAGATCTGACCCGCACATAGGGGGCTAATCTGATGAACACTGCCAGGAACAACCACCAACTGGCACTGCTGGCAGACCAGCCATCCGAGTCGCCCGACTCGAACTACCGGCCACTTCCCTCAGTCTGGGAAGGAACAGACGCGGCGCTGCTGGAGCAGATGCTCGATTTTTACCCACGCACGCCTCCGGGCCGGATTCTGGATGCCACCGTCAACCGGGGCCGATTCTGGCAGAGTAGCCAGCGCCCGGTGATTGGCATGGACGTCAATTGGGGCTTTCGCCCGGATGTTTCTGGCGACAATCGGCGTATGCCCTTCCGAGATGAGAGTTTCGATGTGGTGATCTACGATCCGCCGCATATTCCCAATCAGGGAAAGGACCGATCCAAGGACTTCAACACCCGCTTTGGTCTGGTGTTGAAGTCGCCGGCAGCGAACGGGTACAACTTTTCGCACCTCTATCCGCCGTTCGCGCGGGAGGCGTACCGGATCCTCAAGTCGGAGGGGATTCTTCTCTGCAAGATTACCGACTACGTACACGGACACCGCTTCCAGTGGGCACACATTGAGTTAGTCAAAGCAGCGTCGGACGTCGGGTTTTGTCCCTGCGATTGCATCGTAAAAGTCCGGCAGGGGCCGATTGTTTCCCCGCGGTGGAAGAAAGCCCATCACGCCAGGCGGCAGCACTTCTACTGGCTGGTGTTCAGCAAGTCTGACAGGTGCGAATAGGCCGATCAATTCATCTCTCGGCGGGTTGATCCCATTCGAGAAGTATCTGGCACCGACTCACCAACAGCCGGCGGATCTGGCACTTCCCGTCGGCGCCGTCAAAATGGACGCGGAATACGTTCTCCCCTCTGTCGAACACATCTGCGGCCATGCTTCTGCGGCCCGCTCGCTGGCCCACGGGAAGAACAGTCACAGTGGCGATCAATCGGAGCAGGTCAAGTGGGATCTCGAGTAACTGATAGTGAATCGCCCTCTGCTCCCGGATCGCCCGCAACATCAGCAGGCGATCGTACATTCCCAGATGAGCCATCGCGTGCGCGATGAGCGTCGCTGAGTTCCAGGGCTCCCTCTCTGTTGTGCAGAGCTTGGTAATGTTGAGCACATGGAGTCTGGTTCCTGCACCGGTCTCGGTCTTGAGAGAAACTGTGGCCCCTCCCACCTGCAGATCGTGCCCTCGAATATTGGCCGTGTTCAATACGGTCTTATCAGCGGGCCAGCCGGACCGTGTGAAAGCCTGCTCGACAAGTGACTCGAAGAAGATACCCTGTGGCGGGGTGCGGGGATAAAGCGTGTTGTGCAGTGCAATCAGGGAGCGAAGTTCGACGAGGAACTTCATGTCGAATAGTGTGCTGGAAGTATTCAAGTTTCTGAGCCTCCTGTCTTACAGATCAATCGCGTATATAGCCCTGACTTTCCCCCCTCCCCATCCGACCGCCACGTTTCCACGGCCCGCAGCCCGGCCTCCGCCGCCAGCCCGGCCAGTTCCGCTTCCGTGAAGTGGTGGATGTACCGATACCCCACCCCGCCGCGCCGCCAGTCCAGCAGATAGTCGCCGGGGTCAACCTCTGACTCCGCCAGCCCGACCCGTTCCCACGGCACAATCCGCGCCCGCCATTTTTCACTGGCGAGGAATTGCCAGTTGGAAATCACCATCTGCCCGGAGGGGCGACCGTCTCTGGTCGCCCCCACCAGCGCCTCCCGCACGGCGCGCAGCAGGGCCAGCCGCGCCTCCGCGCCCGGCAGGTGGTGCAGCACGGCAAAAGCGAAGACGCGGGCAAACGGGCCGCCGGGGAAGACCCGCGAGGTCTCTGAGACCTCGCGGGTCTGTGTCAGGTCGAAGAGCAGAAAACGCCCGTCGAAAGCAGGAAAAGGCTCGAGGGCGGCGCGGGCGGTGGCGAGCAGGGAAGCGCTGAAGTCCAGTCCCACGTACCGGCCCCGGTGTCCGCGTTCGGCCAGCGCGCGGGCCAGCAGCCCGTTGCCGCAGCCGAGGTCGAGAACATCGGCCTCCGGCGGCAGGTCGGCCAGCGCGCGCAGCACACCGGGCTGGAGCCGCCCGCGCGTGGCGGAAAAGTCGGCGGAGAAGGTCTGATAAAATCGCCGGTTGAGCGCCGTGAGTTTCGCGGCAGTTTCGGGATTCATCGGATTGGATTATACTGCCGGCATTATGGACTTCACCGAACATCACGCCAACTGGCTGAAAGCCCGCGACTACGGGGACGCCACCCGCATGGCGCTGGCGCGCGCCATTCTGGAGGAGGTGCGCGCCGGCCAGCCGGTGCGCGTTGCCGCACGGCGCCATCCAAAACCGGAAGGCGGCCTGCTGGGCAAGGATTATCTGGTGCAGGCCTACCGCGCGCTGGTGGAGCGGGGCGAGTGGGCGCCCGACCCGGCGCTGCTGCGGTGTATTCGCATGAAGCCGGTTCGCACGCTCTCCGGGGTGACCACAGTGACGGCCTTGACCAAACCGTACCCCTGCCCGGGCAAGTGCATCTTCTGCCCCACCGACGTGCGCATGCCCAAGAGCTACCTGCACGACGAGCCGGGCGCGATGCGCGCCGAGCAGCACGCCTTTGACCCCTACGAGCAGACCCGCTCGCGCATCCAGTCGCTGGAAAACGTGGGCCATCCCACCGGCAAAATCGAACTGCTGATTCTGGGCGGCACGTGGAGCAGCTATCGTCGCGACTATCAGGCCTGGTTTGTGCAACGCTGTCTGGATGCTATGAACCAGCGACCCTCGGCCTCGCTGGCCGAGGCTCAGGCCTGGAACCGGACTGCCCTCCATCGCAACGTGGGGCTGTGCATCGAAACCCGGCCCGATCACGTGGACCCGGCGGAGATCGCCTGGTTGCGCTCGCTGGGAGTGACGCGGGTGCAGATCGGAGTGCAGAGCCTGGATGACCGAATCCTGGCGCTGAACCAGCGCGGCCACGACGCGGCCTGCACGCGGGCTGCCCTGCGTCTGCTGCGCGCCGCCGGCTTCAAGCTGCTGACTCATTGGATGCCCAACCTGCTTGGGGCAACCCCGCCGGACGACGCCGAAGATGGCCTGCGGCTGTGGTCTGACCCGGACATCCGCCCGGACGAACTCAAGATCTACCCCTGTTCGCTGCTGGCCAACGCCGAACTGGTTGAGCACTGGCAGCGCGGCGAGTATCAGCCGTACACCCACCAGCAACTGGTTGAACTGATCGCCGGCCTCAAGCCGCACGTGCAGCCCTACACCCGCATCAACCGGGTGGTGCGCGATATTCCGGCCGGCAATGTTGTCGCCGGCAACAGGCGCTCCAACCTGCGCCAGGACGTGCAGCGCGAACTGGCCCATCGCGGGCTGCACTGTCCGTGCCTCCGCTGTCGCGAGGTGCGCGGGGGCCGGGTGGAGCCGGGCAGCCTGCGGCTGGACGACCTGCCCTATGCCGCCGGCGCCGCGCAGGAACACTTCCTGCAGTTCCTCACCCCGGAGGGCCGGCTGGCCGGCTATCTGCGTCTCTCGCTGCCAGACGGGGGATCGGCCGAGAGCCGGGCGCTGCTGCCGTTGCTGCCGGACCTGGCCGGCGCGGCGCTGGTGCGCGAGGTGCACATCTACGGTCAGTCTCTGCAATTGAGCGATGGCCAGGCCGGCGCGGCCCAGCACCGGGGCCTGGGAACTCGCCTGTTGCGCCGCGCCGAAGAGATGGCCCGGGCCGCCGGGTACGCGCGGCTGGCGGTGATTGCCTCGCTCGGCGCCCGCGAATACTACCAATCACGCGGCTACCGCCTGGGCCAGACCTATATGGTCAAGGAGTTGTGATGGACGCATTGCGCAACCTGCTCGCCCGAATTACGCAGAACGGAGGCGGCCGGGCCGTGAACATTGCCGCCGGCCTGATGCTGGCCCTCACCGCCTGTCTGGTGTGCGCCATGGGTGCGATTTTTTTGAACCCGGCCCTGGCGCCCCGCGCGCTGCGGGTGGCAGGGCTGCCCGGATTCGTCGCTTCCCCGACCTCCACCGGGACCTCCCTCTTGCCGACTCTGCCTCCGGCCTGGACCGGCACCCCCCCCCCCCCCCCCCCCCCGGCCCCCCCCCCCCCCCTTT
>CAYZNA010000065.1:0-1348 GCA_964478665.1 uncultured Anaerolineales bacterium | reverse complement strand
GTGGGCATCGAGTATCTCCGGACCCTGGGGCTGGACGAACCCCTCGTGCGCGGTACGACGGAGTTCTTCCTCGCGGACGGCCTCGGCAGCGTGATTGCGGTCACCGACAGCAGCGGGGCCCTCGTGGGGACGCTCAGCTATGAGCCGTTCGGCCGGACTGTCGCCACCGGGACCCCGACCGGGACCCCCTTCCCCACCTTTACCCCGGTCCCGACCGCCACCCCGGCCCCGACCGCCACCCCGGGCCCCACCGATACCCCCTCCCGCACCCCTACCGCCTCCGCCACCGCAACGGCGACCCATACCCCCACCCAGGCGGTCAGCGCCACTCCCACCCCGTTGTTCTTCCCGCCCGGGGGCTTCGCCGCGCCAGTGATCACCAACCCTTCGTTCGAGAGCGGCGCGACCACCGACGGTAACGGGAATCAGGTTGCGCTGGGCTGGGCTGCATTTGCCCCGGCAAAGAGCGCAATGCTGCCCTACGACAGCAAGAACCAGCAGGGCAAGCTGGTGACTGCCGTCTCCGATGGGCCGGGCCAGTTCATTCTCAGGCAGGCCAACCAGGTGGCCGTGGACGAGGTTCCCGGCCAGCCCCGGGCGGTGATTCTGGATGGCAGCACCAGCTATCTGATCACCGGGCCGGCCGGAGCGCATGCCCTGCGCCTGACCCAGACGCTGAGCGGCGCGCCGGGAACGAAGGTCCGGGTAACGGCCTATGTTCTGGGCGAAACCAGCGATCGGCCGGGCGGCGAGGCCACAAAGTTGGAGGACGATCATTTTGTAGCCAGCCTGGGGCTGGGCGAACTGCTGGACAAGCGCCAGTATGCCCAGATGATCGTCCGCTTTGACGCGGTCGGGAACACCCGCCCGTGGAACCGGTTTGTGGTAGAGGCCACCTTCCCTGCCCAGGGTCAGCTCGTGCTCACGCTGATTATGCAGCAGAACTGGGCGGGAAATACCTTCTTCTATCTGGACAGTCTCAGCCTGGAAGTGCTGCCCTGAGCTTGAGGCAGGCGGAAGAGGTAATGGGGCGGAGGTGGGTAGGGGCGACCCGCCGGGTCGCCCCTACCCACCTCCGCCTTGTCTCTTTTTCGGCGTCAGGCCGGCGCCTGCTCCTTACCTGGCGAAGGCTGCCAGCACAAAGGAGAGAATGATCAGAATGGTGAACACTGCCAGGGCGATCTGTGCGCCGGACGGCCTGTGTGTTGCTTTCTTGCTTTTTCCAGCCATAGCTTGACTTGCCTTTCGTGTAAATCGGGATGAGAAACAGTTCAGTGCGCGCTAGAACCCCAGGGCGGAGCCATCGGCGTGCGGATCGCTGCCGCCCCACAGCACGCCGTCCGGCTCG
>CAYZNA010000064.1:0-13478 GCA_964478665.1 uncultured Anaerolineales bacterium | reverse complement strand
GGACCCCGGTCCCGTAGGGGGCGCACCCCCTTGCGCCCCGAGGCGGCCGGGACCGGGGGGGACGGCCCCGGGACACTGTCCTCTTTCCGCCCCATCGCCGGCCGTGCACAGCGCTTCGGCGACAACGTGGACACCGACGCCATCATCCCCGGCGAGTTCTGCCACCTTTCCGACCTCGGCGAGATCGGCCAGAAGGCCTTCTTCCACGCCCGCCCGGACTTCACGCGGCGGGTGGCGGCGGGGGAGGACATCGTTGTGGCCGGGGAGGGCTGGGGCGGCGGCTCCAGCCGCGAGCACGCCGCATGGGCGCTGAAAGGCGCCGGGGTGAGGGCAGTGGTGGCGAAGAGCTTCGCCTATATCCACAAGCGCAACCTGGTCAACGAGGCCATCCCCTTCGTCATCCTGCGCGATGAAGCCTTCTACGAAAAAGTGAAAGATGGCGCACCGCTGAGGGTAGACCTCGAAGCCGGAACAGTGACGCTGGACGGCGCCACCTATCAGGGCGAGGCCCTGCCCCCGGTGATGACCGGGATCATGGCGGCGGGAGGCGTTGTGGCGGATGTAAAGGGCAGGCTGGCAGAGGGGAGGCAGAAATGACGGCGGGGACTGATGACCGCCTCTCCATTGAGAGTCAGTTCAGTGGTCTCGCGGAAGTATCATCTCAATAATCTGGGGCGCACACTTCGCGCCATGCGCCCCAGATTATAGAGGAGATACACGCGGCCCATCTTCCGGCCATGCAGCGCACCCGCGCCAGCCCCCCACGACCGGAGGGTGTATCAAACCCTGATCCGCGAGCGGGCGGACGTTTCCGGCCTGCGCCGGGAGCTGCTCGACCCGCGCTTCCACTACGGCCACTACATCCACGCCAGCCCGAAGGTGGTGGATCGCTACGTGAGCGCCGTGTAACAGGGTTCCCGTCAGATCGGACAGGTGCGCGATACGGATCGGTCAGCTTCGGCGACCGGGAGGGTAGCACAATGGAGAAACTTGACCTGCGCAAGCAGTGGAAGCACCTGTACGCCCCCCCGGCGAAGAAAGTGGCCGTGGTGGAGGTGCCGGCGTTCAACTTCGCGATGGTGGACGGCCAGATCGAGGCCGGCCAGACGCCCGGGACCTCGCCCGGCTTTCAGGGCGCGATGATGGCCCTGTACGGGGTGTCGTACACGCTCAAGTTCGCCTCAAAGCTCCGGGAGCAAGACCCGATTGACTACCCCGTGATGGCGCTGGAGGGGCTGTGGTGGGTGGACTCGGGCGAGTTCGACCTGGCCCACCCCGAAGGCTGGCGCTGGCGGGCGATGATGATGCAGCCCGAGCACATCACCCCGGAGATGTTCCGCGAGGCGGTGGCGAAGGCACGCCAGAAGCGGGAGGGGCCGGCCTTCGACCGGCTGCACCTCGAGCGGTTCCACGAGGGGCTGGCCGTGCAGACCATGCACATCGGCCCGTACGCGGAGGAGCCGGCTACCATCGCGCGCATGCAGGCCTACGCCGCCGAGAACGGGTACGTCTTGCGCGGCAAGCACCACGAGATCTACCTGAGCGATCCGCGCCGGACCAGCCCGGAGAAGCTGCGCACCGTGCTCAGGCATCCGGTGGAAAAGACTTAATCGCGCGCGGCGCGCAGCGATGGGGCCTGCCGCCCCGAAGAAAGGAAGTGAAAGATGAACACACCTGCCAGCCGATCCCTGCATTGGGCGCCCAGAATTCTGGCCCTGCTGCTGGCCGGGTTCATCAGCCTGTTTGCCCTCGACGTGTTCGCGGAGGGTTACAGCTTTTGGGAAACGATTGTGGGCCTGACGATGCACCTGATTCCGACCTTTGCCCTGCTGATCGCGCTCGCCATCGCGTGGCGCCGGGAGCGGGCGGGGGGGCTGGCGTTCATCGCCCTCGGGGCGCTCAGCCTGATCGTGTTCAGGCCATCCGGCTGGCTTGCCACCCTGCTGCTGGCCGGGCTGCCGGCCCTGATTGGCGTGCTGTTCCTGTTCAGCAGCACGGCGCAGGGCAGGAAGGAGGGGGTGTGATGTGGGGTGATACACGCGCGCCGGACATCAACGCGCTCGCCGCCGACTTCCTGGCCCAGAAGCGCATCGCCGTGGTCGGGGTTTCCCGCACGCGGGAAGACGCCGCCAACCATAACTACCGCAGGCTGCGCGAGACCGGCTACCGCATGTTCGCGGTCAACCCCAATACCGCGGCGTTTGACGGCGACCCCTGCTATCCCGATCTGGCATCGCTGCCCGAGCCGGTGGATGGAGTGTTGATCGTCACCCGGCCGGAGACCAGTGAGGCCATTGTGCGCCAGTGTATCGAGCTGGGCGTGCCGCGCGTGTGGATGCACTGCGCGTTGGGCGCCCGCCCGTGGTTCGCGCGCGATCTGGCGGCGCGCATCGGCAGCGTCTCGCCGGAGGCCGTGCGCCTGTGTCGCGAGAACGGCATCGCGGTGATCCCCGGCGGCTGCCCGCGCATGTTCTGCTCGCCGCCGGACACCGCTCATCGCTGCATACGCGGGCTGCTGCGGCTGGCCGGGAGCCTGTAAGGGTAGTCGGGCGGACTGCCAATCCGCCCAACGGGCAGCCTTCACCGTCATCTCGGTGGGCCAGCCGAAGGTCATCTCGCGCATGTCCAGCGCTTGCAGCAGTTCCCGGCGGATGGCGCGGTACGGCCCCAGATCGGAGACCCCCAGCCCGTACAACTGGCGCAGCAGATGGGCAGCCAGCCAGTTGCCGAAGCGCTGCTGCAGGGGCATGGCGCCCGGTTCGATCTGCCCCGGCCGGCGCGAACCCTGCACCAGGTCGGCGCGACCGGCGCGCAGCGGCGCCAGCAGGGAAGGCATCTCGGCGGGCAGCGAGCTGTAGTCGCCGTCAAGGAACACCAGCACGTCCGCGCCCCCGGCGGCGGCCGCTCCGGCGGCGCAGGCGTAGCCGTAGCCCCGGCGGGGTTCCCGCACCACGCGGGCGCCGGCCCGCAGGGCGAGCGCCGCGGTGTCGTCGCTGGAGCCGTTGTCCACCACAATCACCTCCCGCACCGGTTGGGCCAGGGCCTCTCGCACCAGCTTGCCGATGCAGCCGGCCTCGTTGAGGGCCGGGATAATCACTGCGACTTTCATCTGTTCCCGGTCGCCGGCCGGTCGCCGGCGAGAAAGGCGCGGGCGGCGGGCGCGGCGCCGTTCCGGCCGGCGCACAACCCGCAGCGCAGCCGGCCCAGGTCCTCGGGGGTATCCACGTCGTACCACTGCGGCAGCAGGGCGACCCGCAGTCTCTGCGCGGCGGCCAGGGCCAGGGTGTCGTGCAGCACGCGCGGGGTGGACATCTGCACCTCGCGCAACAGCCGGGGCTGGGGCCGGCTGAGGCCAATGAGGTAGTAGCCGCCGTCGTCGCAGGGTCCCAATACCACGTCGGCTTCGGCCAGGCAGTCAAAGGCGCGGGCCACGTACGCCAGGCCTGGCCCACATTTTCGCGCGGGTTGGGTACACCGGCCCATGCGCCCAGACCCGGCGGAAAATCCCCCGGGCGCGCATCTGGATTCCATCCCGGGTCGCGACAACGCTTCCCAGTGGTCTCCAAGAAGCAAGCACAGGCATCTGCGGCCTCGGCATAGGCCGGGAATCTGTAGAATTGTGAAGGTTCGTTAGGTTCAGATTCGTCTGAGCCAGTTTTGCGCTCTAAAGTCCAGTTCTTGTATTGGCTCAACAACACGCCTAGTCCCAGGTGCGCTCGTCCTGGATGGGCGGAGCGTCGGCGGGCAAATCCGCGACGATTTCGACGGTGAGATGGAATTTGATCGCATCGCGGGCGGCCCGCGCCAATCGAGCGAGCAGGGAGACAGAGTCGGCGCCCGAAGCCGGGATGACGCGCAGGGTAAGGTGGTCTTTGTGTTCGCGGCGGGTGACGACGGCCTGCCAGCGCATCACCTCCGGGATGCCAGCCATGAACTGGTGGAGTTGGCGCGGGTGCAGGAACATGCCGCGCACTTTCACCGCGTCACCCGCGCGGCCCTGCCAGCCCATTAGCCGGTGTGAGGCCCGCCCACATGGACACGGCTCGACGTTCAATGAAGACAGGTCGCCCGTGCCGAAGCGCACCAGCGCATACTCAGGCGTGAACAGGGTGGCGACGACTTCGCCGGGCTGGCCGGGTGGGAGTGGCTGACCGGTGGTCAGGTCGCACACCTGTACCCACGCGTTGTCGGGGATGTGCCAGCCGTTTTGCTGTTCGCACTCGTAGCCGAGGTTGCCGCACTCCGCCGTGCCGTAGCCCTGCCGGACGGTAAGGCCGTAGCCATTGAGGAGAACGCGCAACGAGGGCGGCAGCGGTTCGGCGGTGACGAAGGCTTTTTGTAGTTTGAGGGGCAGGTTCAACGCGGCGGCTTTTTCCAACAGGGCCTTCAGGTAGGAGGGGAGGCCCACGTAGCCGGTGACGCCGAGATCGTGCAGCAACCGCGCCTGTTGCTCCTGATTGCCCACGCCGCCGGGGATGACGGCGCAGCCCACCGCCCACAGCCCCTCCTCGAACATCGCGCCCGCCGGGGTGAGGTGATAGCCAAAACCGTTGAACACCACGTCGCCGGGTTGAAAGCCCGCCGCGCGCAAGGCCGGGGCCCAACGCCAGTAGTCGGCCACGCGCGGCTCCGGCTCATAGAGCGGGCCGGGGGACTGGAAGATGCGTTTCAATTCGCCGGGGGCGCACGCCAGGAAACCGCCGAAGGGCGGGTCGGCGGCCTGCAGCTCAATCAGGCGATCTTTCCGCAGGATGGGGATTGCGTTGAGATCGTCGGCCGAGCGGATCGAGTCCGGCGATACGCTGGCGGCCTCCAGCCGTGCCCGAAAGGCCGGGGCACGGTCGTAGAGGCGGGCCAGCGTCTCGCGCAGCCGCCGGGCCTGCCAGTCGGTGAGTGCCCCGGTGGGGGGCGTCGGTTCGGTCATGGCAGGGAATAACGGATGACGGGCGCGTGAGGCGGGCAGCATTCACCGCCCGTCATCCGTCGCTGAGCACTACTGCGGGAACAGGCCCTCAAAGCCGACGACGGCGCCGCCGCCGGAACTGGAGAACTCGGCGCTGCCGCCCGAGACTTTGATCTTGAAGGCGAAGTCGCCGATGGTCGTCCACCAGTTTTTGACCACCTCGCCGCCCTTCAGCCCCAGTTCCTGCAAACGGAATCCAGAAGTGACGGCCAGGTTGCCGGGGGCGACGAGCGAGTCGAGCACCATAGTCACCCGCAGTTGATTGGTGGTATTGGCTGGAACAGCCATGTCTTCGTGGGCAAAGGGGTTGCCCACCTGGAAGAACTCGCCGGTGTCCGGCGCGGCCTCGAATTCGACCGTGAACTGCAGGTCTTTCAACGTCACCGGGTAAGAGTTGGGATTGGAGACGTTGAAGATGAAGGCCACCACCAGCGGAATGCGGGCGGGCGGAACAGGCACGGGGGTGGGCGTTCCAGCCTCCACCGTCGGGACGGCGGCGGGCCACGGGAAGTAACTGGCCACCTCGACGTGATCCAACTCGACCGTCGGGTTCTGCAAGGCGGGAGGGGGGGTGGGCGCCGTCGCGCAGGCGGCGAGGGCGATCAGGAGGAGGCCGCCGAGCAGCGGCCATAGCAACTGAGGGATTCGATGTTTGTTCACGATAGGATCCTTTCTTAGAAAACGGTCAGCCTGACGATCGGGGGCGCCGGTCGCCATCCGTCTGGCAGCTCTGCAGCCGCCAGGCCATTACGGCGCGCCGTCGCGTTTCCCCGCCGCCCGGCTCCGGGGTCAGGACAAGTCCCGCCCCGGTGGAGGGAACGCGGGGCATCTGCAGACGGCGAAACGCGAGGCCGGCAAAGCGGCCCTATGTCAGCCAGCGCTTGCGCCGCTTGTAGTGTTTCACCGCGCGAAAACTCTTGCGCGTCCCCAGATCGGTAAGGCCGAGATAGAATTCCTTGACGTCTGGATTGTCGCGCAGTTTGTCGGCCGGGCCGTCCATCACCACCCGGCCGTTTTCTAGCACATAGGCGTAGGGCGCTACAGCCAGCGCCAGTTTCACGTTCTGTTCGACCAGAACGATGGAAATGCCCTGCTCCCGGTTCAGGCGCGTGATGATGTCGAAGATTTCCCGAATCAGGAGTGGGGCCAGTCCCAGGGAAGGCTCGTCCAGCAACAGGAGTTTGGGATGGGCCATCAGCGCGCGGCCAATGACCATCATCTGCTGTTCGCCGCCGCTGGCGAACCCGGCCGGCTTGTGGCGGATGTCGCACAGGCGAGGGAAGTAGGTGTACACCATCTCCAGGCCATTGCGCAGGCTGGCGCCGTCGCGCCGCAGGTGTGCGCCAACCTTCAGGTTTTGCTCGATGGTCAGATGCTCGAAGACGCGGCGGCCCTCGATGACCTGAAAGATGCCCAGCCGGGCGATCTCCTCCGCGCTCTTGCGCTCAATCCGCTCGCCGTTGAACTCGAGGCTGCCGTCGGTGACGGCCCCATCCTCGTGCCGGAGCAGGCCGGAGATGGCCTTGAGGGTGGTGCTCTTGCCCGCGCCGTTCGCGCCGAGCAGCGCGACTACGCCTCCCGGCGGCACCTCCAGCGACACGCCCTTGAGCACGAGGATGACCTCGTGGTAGCGAACCTCGATGTTATTCAGTTTGAGGATGCTGACCTGGTCGCTCACGCCTCACACCTCCGCCGGCTGAAGCCTGCGCCACTGCTAATACCCCAGCCAGGTCGGCCATTTGTCCGGCCAGCGCTCCATCAAGTCCACCCGCGCGAGCAGTTCGAACTTGCCGCCGCGAATGACATACAGGTTGACCGTCGAGGCGGGCCGATGGTCGCTGCCGGTGTAGGTGAGCGGCGGGGCGCCCAGTCCGACGTTGTAGTTCTGCAGGGTCTCAAAGGCGTTTCGGATGCCCTCACCGCTCAGGTTGCCGGCCGCGTCGGCGATCTGCAGCGCCTCCCGCAGCAACAGCACGTTGGCCCAGGCCTGCACGGTGCGGATCAGGCGCTTCTCAAGCGGAACGCCCGGGTTGTATTTCTGGGCGTAGGCGGTCACGTCGTCCATCGTCACGCCGGAGGCGCCCGGCTCGGTCTTCTCGCCAAAGAAGGCCGTCACGGCGATGCCGATGACGCCTTCCGCCGCCTCCCCGGCCAGGCGGGGCAGGTTCTCGTCGAAGCCCCAGTTGTTGACGATGTGATCCGCGCCGAGTTCCAGGGCTCTGGCGTCCTTGAGGGCCGCCGCCACCGACATGGTGGTGTTGCCATGCCACACCAGATCGGGCTTGAATTCTTTGGCGGCGAGCACCTGGCTCTTGGTGTCAAGCGCGGTCAGCGACACGTCCTGATCCGGCCCGATCTCGAAGCCGAGCAGTTCCGCCTGCTCCTTGAGCGCCTTGATGGGCGCATTCGAGTAAGGAGTCGCAGACGAGAAGAAGGCGACGAAGCGCGGCTTGTCACCTGCGTTGCGTCGGGCCTCGAAGCGCGAGTCCTTCAGCCAGACTTCCTCGTACCAGGCTGTGATGGCCGCGCGCGCGTTGCTGGAATAGTCGCTGGCAGCGAACAGGTTGTAGGGCGTCTTGGCCGGGTCGGTCAGTTCGCCTGAGTACGAGGCCGAAACGTAGGGCATCTGGTCCTGCGTCACGGTCGGGGCCAGGGCGGAGGTGTCGCCGGTGCCCCAGCCCAGCACGGCCACGACTCCATCCTGATCGCGGAAGCGTTTATAGGTCGTGATCGCCTCCGGCACGCGGTAGCCATAGTCGTACTGGAAGAGTTCGATCAGCTTGCCGTTCACGCCGCCGTGGTCGTTGACGTAGGCGACGGCCTCGCGGATGCCCAGCGCATAGTCTTTGCCGACGTCCGACGTCGGCCCGGTGGTGTCGTTGAGGGAGCCGACGCGGATGGTTTCGGCCGGCGCGGCCTCCGGCGCGGGGGTGACGGCTCCGCCGCCGCACGCCGCCAGTACCATCCCCAGCGCGCTGCCAAGCGCGCTGAGTTTGAACCAAAGGGATTTACACATTGTTCTCCTCCGTTGCTTCTATACGTGTTGGAATCAGGTCAAACGGAAATGGCGCTGCTGCTTTGTCAAGGCGGTAATCACCTCCTTTCTTTGCAAGCCTGGAAGCCTCCCCCGCCGGTTCCCAGAGAGCCAACCTACTTATACGAGAACGGCCACAAGTAGAAGTAGTTCTTGATCTGCCACCAACGGTAAGCCAGCCCGTTGGGCTCGTACAGCAGGAACAGAATAATCGCCAGGCCGAAGGCGATGTCTTTGAAAAACAGGAAGTGAATGTCGGTGACGGCGACGGAGTTGAGCAGCACCAGCGTCAGTTCCAGGAAGATCGCGCCGAAGAGGGTACCCTCCACCGCCCCCACGCCGCCGATGAGAATCACCCCCACCCACCACAGCGAGTTGCTCCAGGCAAAGTGTTCCGGGCTGACGAAGAACAGCGACGTGATCCAGAAGGAACCCGCCAGGCCGGCCAGCACACCGGCGGCGAAATAGGCCAGCAGCTTGTAGCGCACGATGTCCACGCCCAGCACGTCGGCGGCGATGTCGTTGTCGCGGATGGCGAACCAGGCGCGCCCGACGCGCGTCCGCTTCCAGTTGATCATCGCCGTCGTCACCAGCGCCACCAGGATTAGCATGAGGAAATAGGCGTCCCGGTCGCCGGCCAGCACCCACGGGCCGATTCGCAGCGTGCCGGGCGGGATCGAGAAGTAGTGGCCCCGCCCGCCGATCCGGCTGACGTACTGCGTGATCACGAAATCCACCGTGATGAACTGGGCGGCCATCGTAGTGAGGATGATGCCGAAGCCTTTAATCCGCGCGGAGGGCAGCCCAAAGAGCACGCTCCACAGGCCGGCCACCAGGCAGGCCAGCACGATGCTGACGGGATAGGCCAATCCGGTGTTGACCAGGAACCCCCATACCAGCGAGGCGGCGGCGTTTTCGGCGGCCGTCAGCGAAAAAATGGCGCTGGTGTACGCGCCTACGGCGACGAAGGCCGCGTGGCCGAGCGTCAGTTGCCCGCTGAAGCCGATGAGCAGTTGCACGCCCATGGCTGCCAGAATGGTGAAGCCGATGCGGTTGGCGATGGACAGGGCGTAGTCGTTGGCGACCAATGGAACGCCTACGAATAACAGCACGAGCAGGCCGATCATGCGCAGGGTCATAAAGCGCGTCGGCCAGAAGCGGTGCGCCTGCTGATAGCTCTGAAAATACGTGCCGGACGGTAATCGGAACATGTCCCTCTCCAGTCTCTAACTCTAACTCTAAACTCTCTCGATCTTTACCCATCCCCACAGCCCATAAGGCTTGAATAGCAAGATGAGGGCCATAAAGGCCAGGGGAAAGATGTCTTTGACGCCACCGGGGATGTAGCGGTCGAGGTAACCGCCAGCCAGGTTTTGCAACACGCCGATGATCAGCCCGCCGACAATGGCGCCCGGCACCGAGTTCAACCCGCCCAGCACGACAGCCGGCAGCACGAGCAGACCCAGGTAGCCCACCGAGATATTCAACCCGTTGATGCTGCCGAGGAAGATGCCACCCACCCCGGCGGCCATAAAGGCAATCGCCCAGGCAATAGCATACACGGCTTTGGCGCTCACCCCCAGCGAGAGCGCCGCCATCTCGTCGTCGGCGGTGGCCTGCATGGCCAGCCCCCAGCGCGTGCGCTGGAAGAACCACACGAACACGCCCAGCAGGACGAGCGAGGCTACGAAGCCGCCCAGGAAAACCGGGCTGATGATGACCGGCCCCAGGCGGATCGGCTCAGCCGGGAAGACAGGCGGTTCGAAGACCACTGTATCGGTCCCCCAGATCAACCCCACCAGCCCCCGGAAGAGGAACGACATGCCGACGGTGACCATGATCACGGTCAGCACCGGCTCGCCGATCAGCGGGCGCAACACCAGCTGCTCGACCAGCAGCCCCAGGATGGCGCCGACGACGAGCGACCCCAGAATTGCCAGCGGGAACGGGATGTGCCAGGTGTTGTAGAACGTGAGGCAGACGTATGCGCCGATCAAGGTCAGTTCGCCCATCGCCAGGTTGAGCACGCCGCTGCTTTTGTAAATCAGCGTCCAGCCCAGCGCCACCAGCGCGTAAATGCTGCCGACCAGAATGCCGGTGATCAGGAGTTGGAGGAAGAGCTCCATAGATTCGCTCGTTATTCCACCGCCGCGACGCGCAGATTCGTCTCAATGCGCGCCGCGCGCCCGTCCTCGTAGGTGATGCTTGTGTCCATGTGGACGAGGTCTTGCTCCGTGTACAATGCCCGGACGATGTCCTGATAGCGTTCTTCCAGAAAGCGCCGCCGCAACTTGCGTGTGCGAGTCAATTCGTCATCGTCGGCGTCGAAGGCTTTGTACAGGTTCACGAAGCGCCGGATGCGCGCCGCGTCCGGGAGGCGCTGGTTAACCTCGCGAATGGCCTGCGCCGCTAGCAGGTACACTTCCGGCTTCTGCGAGAGTTCAGTGTATGAGGTGTAGGCGATGTTGCGCTCCTCGGCCCATCTGCCGACCACGGTGTAGGCGATGCAGATGACGGCGCTGACGAAGGGCCGCCCGTCGCCCAGCACCCAGGCATCCTGCAGATACGGACTGAACTTTAGCCGGCTCTCGACGTACTGAGGCGAAAACTTGCTCCCGCCCGCAAGGGTCATTACATCTGCCGAGCGGTCAAAGACAACCAGGTGGCCGTCCCGATCAATGAAGCCGCTGTCGCCGGAGTACAGCCACGGGCCGCTCCCATTCGGGCCCAGACGCAACGTTTCGGCGGTCGCCTCCGGGTTCTTGTAATAGCCCTGAAAGACCGACGGGCTGCGCGAGATGATCTCGCCCTCCGGTGTGATCTGCACTTCCGTCTCCGGGATCGGTTGGCCGACCGTGTCAAATTTGATGTCGTCGTCGCGGTGGAGGACGGAAATGCCGGCGATCTCCGTCTGGCCGTAGATTTGCTTGAGGTTGACGCCGATGGCGTGGAAGAAGCGAAAATGGTCGGGGCCAAGGGCCGCGCCGCCGGAATAGACGTAGCGCGCGTGGGCGAGGCCGAGGTGATCGCGCAGCGACCGGAAGAGCAGCCATTCCCCGCCGAGGCGCAGCAACCGCCAGACCGGTGAGAGCGGCTGGCGGGCAAACTTGGCGTCGGCCACTTTGTAGCCGATCGCCATGCCAAGTTCGTAGGCTTTGCGCTTCAACCACGGCGAATCCAGGTAGCGCACCTGCATGCTGCGGATCATCTGCTCGTAGATGCGGGGCGGGGCAAACAGCATGTGCGGCGCGATCTCGCGGATGTTTTCCTGCGCCGTCTCCGGCTCCTCCGGGAAGTGAATGGTAAAACCGGCCTGCAAGCCGCACGAGACGGACATCATCTGCTCGCCGATCCAGGCAAACGGCAGGTAAGAGACAAAGTTGTCGCTCGCGCGGTAGGGGTCCACTCGCAGCAGGTTCCGGCCCATGGTGAGCATGTTGTAATGAGTAAGCAGCACGCCTTTGGGCCTGGCGGTCGTGCCGGAGGTGTAAAAGAGCAGCGCAACATCCTCGCCCCGGCCCTGCGCCGCCAGTCGGTCGAACAAGCCCGGCTCGCGCGCCGCCAACTCGCGCCCCAGCCGCCGCACCTCGGTCAGGCTGATCAACATCGGGTCGTGGTAGTGGCGCAGGCCGCGGGGATCGTCCCAGACGATCTTCTCAAGCCGGGGGCACTGATCGCGGATGGCCAGCCCCTTGTCCACCTCCTCCTGTCCCTCGCCCAGCAGAAATTTGGCGTCGCACTGACCCACGATGTATTGCACTTCGTCCATGAGCGAGTCCTGGAAAAGCCAGACGGCCACGCCCCCGACGGCCAGCGTGGCCATCTCGGCGAACAGGCCCTCGGGCCGGTTATCGCCGATCAGGGCTACTTTGTCGCCGCGCTCCAGGCCAAGGCTGACGAAGCCCAGCGCGATTTCTTTGACCGCCTGGACATACTCGCGCCACGTGATCGGCCGCCAGATGCCGAATTCCTTTTCGCGCATGGCAATATGGGCCTCGGTCGTACGCCGCGCTGTCTGGAGCAGGAGCTTCGCCAGCGTGAGGTCCGGGGTGATGACCAGTTCGGGCGGTTGAGATTTATCGGCGAGTGGCATGCAGGCCCTCGTGTTCTCCAAGATAAGCATGAATGACCGCCGGGCTGGCCTGCACCTCGGCCGGCGTGCCCTCGGCGATCTTTTCACCGAAGTTGAGCACGGCTACCTGATGCGAGATGTCCATCACCACGCCCATATCGTGCTCGACGAGCAGGCAGGTGATGCCCCACTGCGGCTCTTCGTTGATGTCGAGGATGAAGCGCACCATATCCTCGACCTCTTCGAGGTTCAGGCCGGCCATCGGCTCGTCGAGCAGCAAGAGTTTCGGTTCGAGCGCCAGCGCGCGGGCGAGCTCCACCCGCTTCTGCAGCCCGTACGCCAGCGCGCCGACGATGTGATCACGCAGGTGTTCGATCTCCAGCAGGTCAATGATGGCCGCCTCGATGAACGCCCGGTGCTCCACTTCCTCAAGGGCCGCCGGGCCGACCCACAGCGCGCCGTCGAGCAGGCCGGTTTTCATCCGTAAGTGACGCCCGAGGCGGATGTTGTCGAGGACGGTCATGCCCTTGAACAGTTCGATTTTCTGAAAGGTGCGCGAGAGGCCCAGCGCCGCCCGCCGATGCGGCGGCAGGCGGGAGATGTTGTGGCCGCCAAACGCGATCTGGCCGCGTTGCGGATGGTACAGACCGCTGATGCAATTGAGCAGCGAGGTTTTGCCCGCGCCGTTGGGGCCGATGAGGGAGAAGATCTCGCCCCGGCGCACGGCCAGACTCACCTCGCGCAGGGCGGCGACGCCGCCAAAGGCCAAATGTAGTCCTTCGGCCTTCAGCATAATATCAGCGTGTTGATCCGGCACAAGCCCTCCTCAAGGCTTTGAGCATGACGCCTGGCGACCTTACACGCCTGCTCCGTTTAGACTCTCGATTGCCAGCCGCGTGTGCAGCGCGGCCGTGCGGGTCAGTTCGGCGTCGTCGGCGTCCAACTCCTTGTGCAGGAACAGGAATCGGCGGATGCGGGCGGTTCAGCAGGAGATAGGCAAACAGCGAGCGCGCCATAGGCAAGCCAAGATTGAGCGGTGTCCCCTCCTCCGTGACTACCCGGAGAGTTTGAAACAGGGAGGCCCGCAGGCGAATCATCAGCCCGTGGAATACCGCCTGCGCTGTCCACTTTTTGGCTGGAGGCCTGAAACAGGGGAGCGTCACCCAATTGATTATAAAATGTAATCCGCGAGAGGTCAATGCGTGGTAGCACTCCACGCAATTCTCAATCTGAAATCCGGGCATGGTTCAGAACTCCAGCGGGGCCAGCAGGGCCAGGCCCACCAGCGACCACTCCGGCCAGCGGCGATCCTCCAGCGCGGCGCCGATCAGCAGCAACCTGACGCCGGGGGCGGCGGGCGCCAGCAACCAGGCCAGACCGAGCGCGCGGAACGGTAGCGAGCCACAGCC
>CAYZNA010000063.1:1020-13545 GCA_964478665.1 uncultured Anaerolineales bacterium | reverse complement strand
AGCCCAACCCGTGCCCGGACATCTTGCCCATAGACACGCCGCAGGCGGCCACCAGCGGCTCGGCCACCAGAGTAACCTTGTCCCCCACCCCGCCGGTGGAGTGCTTGTCCACGGCAACGCCCGGCACGACGTCTGTGAGATCGAGAGTTTCCCCGGAGGCCGCCATGGCCAGGGTCAAGTCGGTTGTCTCGCGCGGGGTCATGCCATTGAGCAACACGGCCATGGCCCACGCCGCGGCCTGATAATCTGGAACCTCCCCGCGAGTGAAGCCGCGAATGAAGAAGTCAATCTCCTCTCTGGTCAGTTCGCCTTTATCGCGCTTGTTAGCGATGATGTCAACGACTCGCATAAGCCTATGTTCCCTTACTCCCCGGCCAGCCAGCGCCGTATTGCCGTTTCAATTGCCTCCGCCGCGTCCTCCGCTGCGTTGAACCAGCGAATGGACGGGTCGCCGGTGCGAAACCAGTTAGCCTGCATGCGCACGAAGCGCCGGGTGGCCCGCTGCATCTGGCGCTCGGCCTCCGCCAGCGTGATTTCCCCGCGCAAGTACGCTCCCACCTGACGATAGCCAATCGCAGACATCGCCGGCAGGTTCCAGTCGTAGCCCTGCGCCGCCAGCGCCCGGACCTCCGCCACCAGTCCGGCAGCGAACATCTCGCGAATGCGCGCGTCAATGCGGGCATACAACTCCGGGCGCGGCCGGGTCAGCCCGACTTGCAGCACGCGGTAGGGCGACCCGGAACGCGCCTGCCCCTGCGAGAAGCTAGCCGGGGAGGTCAGGGCAACCTCCAGCGCACGCACCACTCGCCGGACGTTGCGGGCGTCAATCCGGCCGGCGGCCGCCGGGTTCAGCTCTCGCAGCCGGGCGTGCAAGGCCCCTGCCCCATGTTGGCGGGCGAACGCTTCCAATTCGTCGCGCAGCGCCGCGTCCGGGGTGCCTTGCGGCAGGTCCCAGCCCTCCACTACAGCCCGGATGTACTGCCCGGTCCCGCCGACCAGCAACGGCAGCCGGCTGGTTTTGTGGCTATGCGCAATCGCTTCGGCTGCGGCCCGTTTGAACTGCGCCAGGCTCCAGGGCCGGTCAACGGTGGTAACGTCTATCAAGTAGTGCGGCGCGCGGGCGCGCTCGGCCGGTGTGGGCTTGGCCGTGCCAATCTCCATGCCGCGATAGAAAAGCCGCGAGTCGGCGGAGATGATATTCCCGTCCAGACGTTCGGCCAGTTGCAGCGAGAGGGCGGTCTTGCCCACGGCGGTCGGGCCGAGGAGAACGACCAGCGGCTGGCGGCTGGCGGCTGGCGGCTGGTGAGCGGTCATTGAGCGGTCATCATTGGGAAATCACCGCGTTCTGAATGTGACGCAGACGCGGTTCCCCGGCGGGGCTGAGTTCAATGGCAATGACGTCCACCCGCCACGCAGCCGCCGACAGGTCCTGCTGTTGCAGGTAAGTCTGGGCCGCCGCCAGCAAGTGCGCCCGTTTCCGTGGGGTGAGCGCCTCTTCCGGCAGGCCGAAGCGGCGCGAACGGCGGGTTTTGACTTCCACAAAAACCAGCCCCTCACCCTGCCGGGCCACGAGGTCAATCTCGCCGGCCGGGCAGCGATAGTTGCGCTCAAGCACTTCGTAACCGTGCTGGTGTAAATAGGCCTCTGCCAGCGCCTCGCCGCGCCGCCCCATCCGCTGCCTCATCCCCTGCCCCTGGCCCGATCCACTGCCGCCGCTCACCGAAAGTAACTCTGCAAACGGTCGGGCAAGCCGGCCAGGCCCCGCCGGGTGCTACTGCCCCGCGCCACCACCTCGCGGTAGTGCGCCAGCACGAGGTCGGTGGTGCGTTCGATAGCATATTGCCGGGAAGTCTCGCGCGCGTTAGCGGCCAGCCGGCGCCGGGCCGGCTCGTCCAACACCAGCCGCACCAGCCGGGCGGTGAAAGCGGCCAGATCGTTGGAGCAAAGTACGCCATTGAACCCATCCTGAATAATATCCCCCACGCCCGGGGATTCGATTCCTACCGCCGGCAGCCCGGCCGCCATGGCCTCAATCAGTGACAGCGGGTGAGCCTCGGTAATCGAGGCGGTGACGAATAGATCGGCCAGGCACAGCACGCCCGGCAACCGGTCGTAGGGGACCATGCCCAAGAAAACCACGCGCTCGCTGATCGCCGCCCGGCGCGCTTGATCTTGCAGCTTGTCGCCCTCCGGGCCGCCGCCCGCCAACACCCGGGTGAGATCCGGACAGGCAGCCAGGGCGCCGCCGAAGGCGCGCAGCAGGAATGCCAGGTTCTTTTCCGGGGCCAGCCGCCCGGCATAGATCAGGACCAGCCCCTCTGCGGGCAGGCCCAGTTCGGCGCGCGTGGAAGTGCCGGGAGGCTGGAACAGGGGAGCGAGCTGCACTCCGTTGGGCACCACCTCCACCGGGGACGTCACCCCCAGCTCGCGCAGCACACGCGCCATGCCGGGGGAAGGGGCAATCACCAGATCGCAGGCGGCGCAGAATCGCGGCATGTAGGCTTGCAGCAGCGTCAAACTCAACTGGTCGGGCATAAAGGGCAAGTAGGCGTGGGCGTACAAGTCGTAACGGGTATGGTTGGTGAAGACAATGGGAATGCCGCGCGGCTTGCAATACCGCAGCGCCAGCCGCCCGCTGAGGAACGGGTGATGAACGTGTACCACATCCATTGTCTGTAGCTTGCGCCGAGCCACGGTGGAATAGCCAAAATTGAGCGAGTAGCCGGTATCCGAAAGTGGCAGCCCCGGCGAGCGAATCACGTGCAGCTCGTCGTCTTCGTAGTCCATATCGCCCATCGTGAAAACGAAGACGCGGTGGCCGGCTGCTTCCAGCGAAGCTTTGCTGAGAGAGACGTGGTTGGTTACCCCGCTCACATGGGGTTTGTACGCATCTACCATCATGCCGATGCGCAGGCTCTGTTCCCGCTGCATGCCAGAATGGTACGCTCGTTCTCCGCCGGCGTCAAGCTAGCGAGACCGGCCCAGCTTCCACTTGACAAAGTCTGCATGACGAGTACAGTAGTACCAATCACATGAAGAGGGGGCCGGCAGGCCGCCACGGAGCGTCCATGACTTCCACCTACGTCAACATTCTCAGGCAGACCGACATCTTTTATGAACTGACGCCCACCCAGCTCGAGCTGGTGGCCTCGCTGTGCACCGAGCGCCGTGCGCACACCAGCGACATTGTATTCGAGGAGAACTCGGCCAGCGATGAACTGTATATTATCGCCCAGGGCGAAGTGGAGATTCTGGTGGACCCTTCTCTGGTAGGGGACAGCACCGCGCAGGGACCGGGTTCGCTCACCATCGCCACCCTGCGCCGGGGGCAATCCTTTGGCGAGGTCGCCCTGGTGGATCAGGGTCTGCGGTCGGCCTCCGCCCGCTGCGCCCAGCACAACACTCATCTGTTGGTGATCCCGCGCGACAAGCTGATGATGATCTGCGAGTCGTATCCGCAACTTGGCTACCGCCTGATGCGTAACCTGGCCGCCGATCTGGCGTTAAAGATTCGCAGCACCGACTTGAGCATTCGGGAACAACTGCTGTACGGTGGGCGGCGGAAAGCTTAGAGCAGGATTGTGCGATTTATGTTAGAATCTCGCCCCATCGCCCACTACTGGTTGTGCTCTCTCAGCCAGGGAGGAGCAATCCCGAGAAACGGGCGTGCGCAGGTGACGTACGCCACCCGTACACGCCCGTTTTTCGGAGGTCCTCTTCGCGAGTCTGGCTAAAGCAGCCAACAGTCTCAGGGAAAGGAGGGATCGTCGCCCACCAATGCGTTCATTGTAGACTCAGGCAGTGTCCATACAGACGTCCGACAAGTTACTTTCTTTTATCTCAGGAGGGGTAAGAAGTGTCTCGAACAAAGTATTTCTCAGTATCGCTGCTAATCGTCGCCAGCCTGCTGCTGGCGGCCTGCGGCGGCGCAGCCGGCGGCAAGGGCACGATCAAGATTGCCACTCAGAGTCCACTCTCCGGCGGCCAGTCGGTGCTGGGCGTGGACATCAAGAACGGCGCCGAACTGGCCCTTGAGCAACTGGGCGGCAAACTGCGTGACCAGGGCTTCACCCTGCAACTGGCGCCGTTTGACGACCAGGCCAACCCCGACGTGGGCGTGGCGAACGCCAAGAACGTGGTGGCCGATCCCGACATCCTGTGCCTGGACGGCCACCTGAATGCGGGCGTGATGATCCCATCCTCAGAGGAGTACCACACCGCCGGGCTGGCGACCGTCTCGCCCGCCAACACCAACCCGGTCGTGACCACGCGTGGCTACGCGGAAGTGAGCCGCATCGTCGGTCGCGACGACGTACAGGGCGCGGTGGGTGAGGCCTTTGCCAAGGGCCTCGGCATCACGTCGGTGTACATCGTGCACGACAAGACCGCCTACGGCCAGGGCGTGGCCGAATTCTTCCGCCAGGCCGCCGAGAAGGACGGCATCAAGGTCGCCGGCTTTGAAGGGACCGAGGAGAAGGCCAACTTCGATCCCATCATCACCCCGATCGTGGCCGCCAATCCGGACATGGTGTACTTCGGCGGCATCTACGACCAGGCCGGCGTGTTCTTCAAACAGGCGCGCGAGAAGGGCTTCCAGGGCATCTTCATGGGCCCGGATGGCATGGATAGCAGCACCCTGGCCGAACTGGCCGGCGATGCGTTGACCAGCGGCGGCGGCATGGTGTACTCCTCGGTCGCCGGCCCGGCCAGCGCCTACCCCGGCACGGCTAAGTTCATCGCCGACTTCAAGGCCAAGTACGGGGCCGAGCCTCAGCCGTTCTCCGCGCAGTCCTACGACTCCATGGGCATCTGCCTCGCCGCCATCGAGAAGGCTGTGAGCGACGCCGGCGGCAAGAAACCCACCCGCCAGCAGGTCGTAGCGGCTGTGCGCACCCTGACCTACGAGGGCATTACCGGCAGCCTCACCTTCAACGACATCGGTGACCTGAAGACGGCCAAGTACTTCGTCATCAAGGTCGTCTCCTCCGATCCGGCCAGGTGGAGTCAGAACGAGATCGCCCAGACTCTGGACATCGCTCCGCCAGCCAACTAGCCCGGACGGTGAGAAGGCGCCGACACACCATGACCGCAGCCGCCCCGCGCAGGCACGCGCCTGTCCCGTCTGTCGGTCTGGCGTCGCCGGCGCCGCCCCGCCGGTCCTGAACACAACTGCCTTGCCCCTTTCCGGGATGCGCTAACGACCGGAAAGGGGCAAGGTGCTCATACAGGCCAGGAGATACCCTTTATGGAACGCTTCGTCCGGTCGTCCGGTCTGCGCGAAGTCCTGCGACCGCTGGTACAGATGGTGATTTTCACCGCTGGCAGCGGGCTGGTGCTCGCTGTCGTCGTCGTTCTGGCAGCCTTTGTCTTGCGGGGCACCCGGACCGACATGGACCTACTGAACCGCACGCTGAGCATCCTGCCTTCAGTGCTTATTGATGCCGTCACCCTGGGCTTCGTGTATGCCAGCATCGCCCTGGGCTATACTATGGTGTACGGCGTGCTGGAATTCATCAACTTTGCCCACAGCGAAATCTTTATGGTGGGCGGCTTCGTGGGCGTGGAAATCTTGATCGCGCTGAGCGGTGCCGGGATTCTGGCCAGCGCCTCGCCGCTGATGAGTTACGTGTGGGTGATCGTTGCCATCCTGGCCGGTATGGTGATCGCCGGACTGCTGGCCATGTTCATGGAGCGCGTGGCCTATCGCCCGCTGCGCGGCGCGCCCCGGATCGTGCCGCTCATCTCGGCCATTGGGGTCTCCTTCTTCTTGCAGGATGCTGTGCGCCTGATCGAGAGCTTCTACAGCGGGCAATTCTTCCGCATCTGGCCCACCTTTGGCGACTTCGACCGGGTGCTCAGCCTGGGGCAGATCACCCTCGCCGACGGCAATGTGATCCCGTTCGGCATCTCCATCAAGTCATTGATCGTGGTGGTGGTCACCCTGGCCATGCTGATGGGGCTGAACTACCTGGTAAACGCCACCAAACTCGGCTCTGCTATCCGCGCCACCGCGCAAGATCGCAGCACTGCCAGTCTGATGGGGATCAACGTCAACTACATTATTGCCATGACCTTTCTGATCGGCGGGGCGTTGGGCGGCGCGGCCGGTGTGTTGTTTGCGCTCAAATTCACCCGCCTGGACCCGTTCGCCGGCTTCTTCCCCGGCCTGAAGGCCTTCACCGCCGCGGTGTTGGGCGGGATCGGAAACCTGACCGGGGCGCTGCTGGGCGGGATGGTGCTGGGCATGCTGGAATCTTTTGCCGCGGCCTACCTCTCTATTTTCACCCGGGGCGCCTTTGGCGCCGAGTATAAAGACATCATCGCCTTCAGCATCTTGATTATCATTCTGATCTTCCGGCCGTCGGGTCTGCTGGGCGAATCGGTCGGGCAGAAGGCCTGAGGAGTAGCCAGATGAAACTGCTGACAGACCTTCCCGGACGCCTGTTTCGCTGGACCAATCGCGGACTGCGGCCATACATCGTCATTGTCACCCTGCTGGCAGTGAGCACCCTGCTGGTCTACATCAGCCCGCGCTCGCTGCCGGCATTTCTGCTGTTCATCGGCACGCCGCTGCTGATGTACTCCTTTCAGATGGATAACCGCGCCAAGCTGGTCATCGGCGCGCTGATCACCATCGTGGTGCTGCCGGTCATTGGCGTGCGCAACATCTTCTACCTGGAGGTGGCCTTCCAGATCAGCGTGTTCTCCGCTCTGGCGCTGGGATTGAACATTGTGGTCGGTTTTGCCGGCCTGCTGGACCTGGGGTACATTGCCTTCTACGCCGTGGGAGCCTACGTGTGGGCCATCTTTGGCTCCAAACAGTTGCTGCTACTGCACTCGGTCCCCGGCGCTTCGGCCCCGGCCGGGGCCTTTCCGTTGAACGCCAATCTCTTCTTTCTGTTTCTGTTCCTCGCTATCGGCCTGGTGGCGGTGGTCGGGATTCTGCTGGGGTTGCCGGTGCTGCGCCTGCGGGGCGACTATCTGGCGATTGTCACCCTCGGCTTTGGCGAGGTGATCCGCGTGCTGGCCAACAACCTGGACAAACCCATTAACCTGACCAACGGTCCACAGGGGATCACGCCGATTCAGCGGCCGCCGCTTCCGCCAGCCTTCATCAGCGAACCGATCAAAGGGATGCTGGGGTTCCTGACCGGCCACACGGTGAACGACGCCAATCTGTACAACGTGATGTTTTACTTCATGGCGCTGGCCGTGATTCTGGTGGCAATTACCGTAGCCCGCCGGCTGGACAATTCCCGCCTGGGTCGGGCCTGGGTCGCCATCCGCGAGGATGAAACCGCAGCCATTGCCATGGGCATCCCGCTGGTGCGCACCAAACTGTGGGCGTTCGCCGCTGGCGCCTCGTTCTCGGGCGCCATGGGGGTGCTGTTCGCCGCCAACCGTACTTTCGTCAGCCCGGAGAGCTTCAACCTGCTGCAATCCATCGGCGTGTTGGTGATGGTGATTCTGGGCGGCGTCGGCAGCATCCCGGGCGTGGTGCTGGGCGCCACCCTGGTCACAATTCTCAACATCCAGTTGTTGCAGGGCCTGTCACTATACTTCAGCCAGTTGCGCCAGACGCCGGGCCTGGTTCCGCTGCTCAACATCCCGTGGTCCCGGCTACTCTCTACCCAACTGGATCCGGCAAAATACCAGAAACTGGTGTTTGGCCTTATCCTGATTATAATGATGATCTTCCGGCCAGCCGGCATCCTGCCGGCCGAGCGTCGCCGGCACGAACTGATGGAGGCCAGGGAGGAAGTGGAAGAAACCAACGACTCGCCGGCAGCGGCGGAGGGAGGGGTAAACTGATGGCCCTGCTCACCGCTTCCGGGGTCACCAAGCGCTTTGGCGGCCTGGTCGCCGTCTCTAAAGTGGACTTCGATATCCCTACCGGCGCGATCACCAGCCTGATCGGGCCGAACGGCGCCGGAAAGACCACTCTCTTCAACGTGATCACCGGCATCTACCGCCCGGAGGAGGGTGGCGTGGCCTTCGGCGGCGCCGAGCTGGTGGGCAAACGCTCCGACCAGATCGCCGCCCTGGGAATCTCGCGCACCTTCCAGAACATCCGCCTGTTCGCCAACATGACCGTGCGCGAGAACATCCTCGTCGGCATGCACCCCCGGCTCAAGCAGTCGCCGGTGGGCGCACTGCTTCAGACCCACAGCTTCAAAGAGGAGGAAAAGGCCGCAGTAGCCCGCGCGCGCCAGTTGCAGGCGTTTGTGGGCCTGTCCGGCATGGGCGACGAAATCGCCAAGAACCTGCCCTACGGCGCCCAACGCCGGGTGGAAATCGCCCGCGCGCTGGCCGGGGAACCCAGGCTGATATTGCTGGACGAGCCTACCGCCGGCATGAACCCCCAGGAGAGCGCCGACGCCATGGTGCTGTTCCGTCGCTTGCGGGACGAACTGGGCATCACCGTGCTGCTGATCGAGCACGACATGCGCGTGGTCATGGGCATCTCCGAACGCATCACCGTGCTGGACTACGGCCAGAAAATCGCCGAAGGCACGCCGGACCAGGTCAGACAGAACCGGCACGTGGTGGAAGCCTACCTGGGACGCGGCGCCGCCGCGACCCTGCCTGCCGGGGAGTAATCACTGCCATGGCCCTACTTGAACTTACCGACGTCCATACCTACTACGGCCACATTCACGCCCTGAAGGGCATCTCGCTGAACGTGGAGCAGGGCGAAGTGGTCACGCTGATCGGCGCCAACGGCGCCGGCAAGACCACCACCCTGCGCACCGTCTCCGGTCTGCTGCACCCGCGCCACGGCGAGATCCGCCTGCGGGGCGAGTCGCTGGTGGGCCTGCCCGCCCACAAAGTTGTGGCGCTGGGCGTAGGCCACGTGCCCGAGGGCCGCGGCATCTTCCCCAAGCTGAGCGTGCGCGAAAACCTGGAAATGGGCGCCTACACCCTGACCGACAAAAAGGAAGTGGATCGCCGGCTGGAGCGCGTGTTCGACCTGTTTCCGCGCCTGAAGGAACGCCTGGACCAGAAGGGCGGCACGCTCTCCGGGGGCGAGCAACAAATGCTGGCCACCGGGCGCGGCCTGATGCTCGAGCCGCAGGTACTGCTGATGGACGAGCCGACCGTGCCCCTGGCCCCGCCGCCGGTAGAGGCGACCTTCGAGATCACCCGCCAGCCGCACGCCGCCGGCACCACCATCCGGCGGCGGGCGCAACACGCCGCCATGGCCCTGCAGGTGGCCTCGCGCGGCTACGTATTACAGACCGGCAAGATTGCCGTGGAAGACACCGCCGCCAATCTGAGGGAGAACGAGATGGTACGCAAGGCGTATCTGGGCGAAAACTAAGGGGGTTATCATGCCAGCGCTGCCCGAAACCGTGACCGTCAGCCAACCGAACACCAGCGTATTCGCCGCCCCGGCCAGCACCTCGCAACAACTGGGCAATCTGGCCGCCGGCAGCCGGTTGCAGGTGGTCGGCGTGAACCGGGCCGGGACCTGGCACGCCATCCGCTGGAATGACCGCTTCGCGTGGGTGCACGGCAGTCGCACCCAGCCGCCGCCGGTTGCCCCGCCGGACCTGCCCGAGCGCGTGCGCATCGCTTCCAGCGCCCTCAACCTGCGCCTGGGCGCCAACCCGGAGAATCCCGGCGAGTTCGCCGCCCTGCTTCACCTGCCGCAGGGCACAGAGGTGCTGGTGCTGGGCGTGAACGGCCCGGGAAACTGGTACGCAGTGGACTATCAAGGCCAGGCCCTGTGGCTCAGCGCCTCCCGTGTGGATGCCGTCGCGCAAGGACAGCCGGCCGCGCCGGCCGACCCCAACCGCAACCTGCGAGGGGTGCACTGGGCGCCGGCGGTCAACAACCCTCCCGGCGACCGCAACGATTGGAACTACTGGCTGGGAGAGCTGCGCGCTCTGAAGATCGGCTGGATCAAACTGCTCGACACCGACAACCCCTCCGATGGCGCCATGCTCGATTTCGCCCGCTTCTGGAAGTCGAACGGCATCGAGCCGATCATGCGCATCTTCATCCCACGCCTGTACCCCGATCGCCTGCCGCCGGGCGCCTTTATCAAAATGCAGAACTACGCCGCTGCCGGCGTGCGCTACGTGGAGATTGGCAACGAACCCAATCTGTCGGTGGAGTGGCAGGATCGCGCGCTGAACACCTTTCCAAAGGCCGGGGATGCGCCCATCATCTCTTCCAACGACGCCGCCATCGTCCAGTTCTCGGATGGCTGGCTGGCAGACGCCGAAGAGACGCTGGCGCGCGGTTGCTGGCCGGCCTATCCGGCCATGTCCCCCACCGACTGGTACGGCGGGGTGAACACCGCCTTTTCCAGCGTGGAGTTCTACCGGCGCTCCTTCCGCTACTACGCTGCCGACGCAAAACGGACGGCCCGCTTCCGGCGCCTTCTTCAGCAGGGCGCCTGGCTGGCGGTGCACACCTCGTGGCGGCAGCCCGGCAGCCTGCCGATTGACCTCGACCCCGTCAGAGACACCCCCAACCCCAACGCGCCGTGGGACATCTGCTTGCGCGGCTACGATGTGCCGCTGCACTTCCTGCGCGATATGTTCGGCCTGACCGATGTCAGGGTGCTCTCCACCGAGGGCGGGGCCTTCTCCCCGGAACACCTGCGCGACCACATCGGCGACCCGCCCTACAGTGAGGGCGAGTGGTTCAACGCGCTGGTGAAAGTGTACGACTGGCTGGCGAAGAACTCCAGCATGGTAGCCATGTGCCCGTGGGTGCTCACCGACGGGTACGGCGCCTCCGGCTCGTGGCCGCACAACGGCTGGTACCGCGACAAGACTCCGCGCAGCATTGTCCCCAGGCTCAAGCAGGCCTGGGCGCATCTGTGATCTCTACCCCTCCCCACCTGGCCCCTCCCTCGCCCCCCGCCCTGCCCCAGATCCCGCCCGACTTCCCGTTTGTGATTGACTTTGCCCAATCGCTGTACTTCCACCGCGAGGGCGAGGGCTTGCTGATGGGCATGTCCAACCCGGACGAGCGGCCCGGCTTCGACGAACGGGTGGACGAGGACTGGGAACTGCGCGCGCTGGAGGCCGCCAGCGTCCGCCTGCCGCTGCTGGAGAACGCCGGACGCGCACCCCATTCTGGGCAAGACGCCGGTGGAGGGCCTGTACGTCTGCGCCGGATTTTCCGGCCACGGCTTCATGCACGGCCCGATCGCCGGCAAGCTGCTGGCCGAGATCATCCACCGCGGGCAGGCCGAAACGGTGGACGTTTCCATGCTGGACTACTGGCGGTTCGCGGAGGGGCGGCTGATCCGCGAGTATAATGTGGTCTGACTGGCGCTCAACCGCGAGGACTGGGACTATGACAACCCGAACCATCACGCTCAACCTGCCTGAGTCGCTGTATTCGCGCGTAGAAAAGGCAGCCCGGCATCAGCACCGCTCGGCGGAGGAAATCCTGCTGACAGCCGTTGACAACGTACTCCCGAGAGAAACCGAGCTTCCGGCCCAGTTGGCGCAGGCATTGGAGAAGCTGATCTTCTTGAACGATCAGGCACTGCGGCAGGCCGCCCGCAGCACGTTCTCAGCGGACCAATCCGCCAGACTGGAATTCCTGACGGCTGCCAGCAAGACACGACCACTGTCATCAGAAGAACAAGAAGAGTTGAATACTCTGATCGCGAGGTACGAGTACATCCTGCTCGTACGCCCGCAAGCAGTGCTACTGCTGCAATCACGTGGTTACGATATATCGGACCTGCTGGCCAGCGCGCAGGCCGGGGCATGACCCGGATATCAGCGGCGCTCCGCCGCACGGTCGAACGCAGAGCGCGGTACCGCTGCGGGTACTGTCTGATGCCTCAGCAATTGGTTGCCGTCACGTTTCACATTGAGCACATTGTGCCCTTATCTCGCGGCGGTGCGACGAATGAGGACAATCTCTGGCTTGCCTGCCCACTGTGCAACCTTCACAAAGGCATCCAGATGACAGCCGCCGATCCCGAGACCGGCGCGCTCGTGGACCTGTATAACCCCCGCACGCAGGATTGGAACGAGCACCTCGCCTTTGCGGAGGGCAATACGGTGATCCTCGGCCGCACTCCGGTGGGGCGGGCAACGGTCGAGGCCCTGAAGCTCAATCTCCCGGTCCAGGTCGCCGCCCGAGGACGCTGGGTGAAATTGGGCGTTTACCCATAACATGAACGCAGAGATAATTGCCATTGGCACCGAGATCCTGCTCGGCGAAATCACCGATACCAACTCCGCCCACATCGCCCGCGCGCTGCGCGATCTGGGCCTGGACCTGTACTGGACCTCCAGCGTGGGCGACAACGTGGAGCGCATCGCCGAGGCCGTCAGCCACGGCCTCTCCCGCTCCACGGTGGTGATCACCACCGGCGGCCTCGGCCCCACCGTGGACGACCCCACGCGGGAGGCGGTGGCCCATGCTCTGGGGCGGGAGCTGGAATTCCGCCCCGAGTTGTGGGAGCAGATCGGGCAGCGCTTCGCGCGCTGGGGCCGCCGTCCCACCGAGAACAATCGCCGCCAGGCCTATATCCCCGCCGGGGCA
>CAYZNA010000063.1:0-1010 GCA_964478665.1 uncultured Anaerolineales bacterium | reverse complement strand
GGCATTGACCTGTACCATCGCCTTACGGTGGGGGACAATGAGGGGCGCATCGCCCGCTGTATCGAACAGGCCCTGGAGAGGGCCGACATGGTGATCATCACCGGCGGACTGGGCCCCACGGTGGACGACGTCACCCGCCAGGCCGTAGCGCGGGCCACGGGCCGGGAGCTGGCGTTAGACGAGGGGAGGCTGGGCTGGATCGAGGAGCGCGTTCGTGGCTGGGGCCATCCCATGAGCGAGAACAATCGCCGCCAGGCCTATATCCCCGCCGGGGCAGTAGCAGTAGAGAACCCGGTGGGCACCGCCCCGGCCTTCATCGCAGAAACTGCCGCCGGGCGAGCGGTGATCTGCTTGCCGGGCGTGCCGGCCGAGATGAGGCATTTGCTGGAGCACGCCGTGTTGCCCTACCTGCGGCGCAAACTCGATCTGCGCGGGGTGATCAAAGCGCGCGTGCTGCACACCTCCGGGCTGGGAGAATCGCAGCTCGACCAGAAGATCGGGGACCTTGAGGCGTTCCGCAATCCCACCGTCGGGCTGGCCGCTCACACCGGGGTGGTAGACGTGCGCATCACGGCCAAAGCGCCCACTGAGTTTGAGGCCGAAGAGCTGATCCGGGGCGTGGAGGCCACCGTGCGCCAGCGGCTGGGAAGCGCCGTCTTCGGCGTGGATGGCGATACCCTGCCGAGCGTGACGCTGAAGCTGCTGGCCGAGCGCGGCTGGCGGCTGGCGGTGGTAGAAGCAGGGTCCGGGGGGACCCTCTGCGGCTGGCTGGCGCAGGCCGCTGCCCTCGCCCCGACCGGCTTCGCCGGGGGGCAGGTTTTCCCCGCCGGGGAGGCCTCCCGGGCGGAATCCCTGCTGGCGGGCTACATGGCGGCGGTCGCGGCCTCGGTCGGGCTGGGGCTGTGGGTCCGGTCGGGCGAGGACGGGCGCACAGAGGTCACCGTGCGGCTCCACGGCCCCTTTGGAAAGGAGACGCTGGAGCGTGGCTACGGCGGTCCCCTCCCCAACGC
>CAYZNA010000062.1:6505-13715 GCA_964478665.1 uncultured Anaerolineales bacterium | reverse complement strand
CGCATGGCGCGAAGCGTGCGCCCTCTACGGGGCGCAAACCGCCTGGCGCAAACCGGGCGCATGGCGCGAAGCGTGCGCCCTCCACAGGTCATTGCGCCCTCCACAGGTCATTCGGATAGGGCCGTTAAACCAAACCGCGCCAGCCTCGGGGGGAAGGCCAGCGCGGTTTCAGAGAGGAGAATGCAACTGTTATTCTACGCAAGCGCATGAGAGCCGGATGAAGACACGCTAAAGAAAGCATGAGACCCAGGTCCACCCCGGTCAGGCGGCGGCCGCGTGCAGCACAGCGAGAGTACCCTCGGCGCAGCGCGCCCACGAAAAGCGCCTGATCTGCCCCGGGCCGCGCGCCGCCAGCTCGGCGCGACGGGCGGGGTCGCGCAGCACGCCGATCAGCGCCGCTGCCATGCCCGGCACATCGTGCGGGTCTACCAGCCAGGCGGCCTCGCCCACCACCTCCGGCAGCGAACTGGCCCGCGAACAGACCACCGGCGCGCCGCAAGCCATAGCCTCCAACGGGGTGAAGCCAAACCCCTCGTACAGCGAGGGGAAGACATAGGCCTGCGCCGCCGAGTACAGCCCCGGCAGATCGGCCTCGTCCACGTAATCCAGCAACCGCACCCTTTGCTCCAGCCCCAGCGCCCGGATGCGCGCCAGGACTGGCGCCGCCAGCCAGCCGCGCCGCCCGGCCAGCGCCAGCGTGATCTCCGGTTGCTCCGCGACCACACTCGCAGCGCCTCCACCAGTCGGATCAGGTTTTTGCGCGGTTGCAGGGTGCCCACGTGCAACAAATACGGCCCGGGCAGGCCATACTTCTGGCGCAGCCGGGCCAGCGCCGCCGGGTCGGTCACCGGGCGCAGGCCCTCGTCGCGGCCAGGGTACACCACCGTGATCTTCTCGGGCGGGATGCGGTAGCAGCGGATCAGGTCGGCGCGCGTGGCCTGCGAATCGGCGATCACGCGGGCGGCGGCGCGGGCCGAGAAGCGGGTAGACCAATCGAGGTACAGGCGCTGGGCGTGCGGGTGGGCCTGCGGGTAGTGCAGGTAACCCAGATCGTGCACGGTGACCACTGCGGCGCGCGGGCTGGCCAACGGCAAGGAGTGGGCCGGGACAAAAAGCACCTCCGGGGCGCGCCGCAGCATCTCCGCCGACAGGCGCAGGTGAGTCCACAGGCGGGGAAAAGGCATCACCCGCAGGGAAAGGTTGGGGGCCGGAGGGAACAGGTCGGGGGCGGGGGAATCGCGGGTGTACAGGGTAAAACGGTCGTCTGATGGCAGCGCGGTCAGGACCTGGATCAGGCGCAGGGCATAGCCCTCGGACCCGGTGCGGCGGGCCAGGGTAGCTCGGCTGGCGTCAATTCCGATGTGCATCGGCAGGCCCCCGATTGTTGCGCTCGGGGGCCAGCGCCGCCAGCAGTTGTTCTTCGCTGATCGGGCCAGAGCGCAGGATGCGCGGCGCGCTTCCCAGGCAATCCACCACGGTGGAGGGGGCGCCGCCGGGGGTACGGCCGCCATCCAGCAGCAGGTCAAAGCGGTTGCGCAGGCCGGCCAGCACGTCGGCAGCGCTCAGCGGGTTCTTCTCCCCGGAGCGGTTGGCAGAGGTGACGGCCAGCGGTCCGGTGGCAGCCAGCAGGGCCAGCGCCGTCGGGTGATCGGGCACACGCACGCCCACGGTCTGATCGTGGCTGACTTCCTGCGGCAGGTCCGGGTGGCGAGCCACCACCAGGGTGAGCGGCCCCGGCCAGAAGGCCCTGGCCAGGCGCTGCGCCATCGGGTTCAGGCCGGCGGTCACGCGCGGCAGGTCGTCGGCCGAGGCCAGAAGCACGGCAATGGCCTTATCGGTGCTGCGGCCTTTGATGGTGTACAGCCGGCTGACAGTCACTTCGTCGAAGGCCGGCGCGCCCACGCCGTACACGGTATCGGTGGGGAAGGCCACCAGCCCGCCGTAGCGCAACACGTCGGCAGCGTGGCGGATGGCGCCGGGGTGAGAGGCAGGCAGGACTTCCGTTTTCACGGCTGCTTCTCGCGCCGGACGGCTTCCAGAATGTCCCCGGCGCTCTCCCGATTGGCCGGGGTGTCGGCGCCCAACATCAGCGCCAGTTCGCCCACCCGCGCCGCGCCGGCGAGGGGGACCGCGTGCGTGGTGGTGCGCTGGCCGTCCGGCGCCTTCTCCACCCGGACGTGCTGATCGCCGTAGCCGGCGAGCTGCGGCAAGTGGGTGATGCACAGCACTTGATGCGCGCCGGACAGCCCCCACAGCTTGCGGCCCACCACTGCGCCCACCCGCCCGCCGATACCCTGATCTATTTCGTCGAAGATCAGGCTGGGGGTGCGGTCGGCGCGTGCCAGCACCCCTTTGAGGGCCAGCATCAGGCGCGAGGTCTCGCCGCCGGAGGCAATTTTGACCAGCGGCTTGAGGCCTTCGCCGGGGTTGGGGGCCACCAGAAACTCCACCCGGTCCAGCCCGGTGCCGTCGAAGGCCACCCGCCGCCCCTCCCCGACCGGTGCGCCCCCGGGGTCGTCCGCCCATTGAAAATCGGCGCTGAACCGGGCGCCATCCATGTGCAGGTCGGCCAGCTCGGCTTCTATGCCGCGGCTCAACTGGCCGGCGGCGGCCCGTCGCAGTTCGCTCAACGCCTGGCCCTGCGCGCCGATCTGCCTGAGCAGGCTCTGCTCCTGCTTCTCCAGTTCGGCGATGCGCTCCCCGGCGTGAGTGATGTTTCCCAGTTCGCCCTGCGCCCGGGCGCCGAAGGCCAGCACGGATTCAATCGAGTCGCCGTATTTGCGCTTGAGGCGTTTGATCAGTTCCAGGCGCTCTTCTACCTCGTTCAGACGCGCCGGGTTGAATTCGATCTGGTCGAGATAGCTCTGCACGTCGCGGGCCAGTTCGGCGGCCAGCTCGCTCAGGGATTGGGCGCGGTCGTGGAACCCGGTCCGGGAGGGGTCAATGCGGCCCAGCAGGTTGAGGACGTGGGCCGCCTGCCCCAGCAAATCGGAGGCGGCCGGCCCCTCGGCCGGCCCTTCGTACAAAGCGACCACCGCCTGCTGCGCCAGCGAGGCCAGCCGCTCGGCGTTGGCCAGCCGCAGGCGTTCCCCCGGCAGGGAGTCGTCCTCGCCAGGGCGCAGGTTGGCGGCGCCGATTTCGTTGATCTGAAAAGTGAGCAGGTCTTTGCGGCGCTCGGCGTCGGCCTCGCCCTGGCGCAGTTCGCGCAGGTCCTTGCGCAACCGGTTGAGCTGGCTCACCAGCCGCCCGAACTCGGTGCGCTGCGCTTCCACGCCGGCGAAGCGGTCCAGCAAAGACAGGTGCTCCTTTACCCGCAGCAGGGAGAGGTGTTCGGATTGGCCGTGGATGTCCACCAGATATTCGCCCAGTTCCTTCAGCAGGCTCAGGCCAACCACGCGGCCATTCACCCGGCAGATGTTGCGGCCCTCGCGCCGCACCTCGCGCCCGAGGGTAAGGCTACGCGGGTCGTCCAGCAACTCCTCGCGCCGCAGCAGTTGGTGGACTTCGGGCTGCACGGCCTCGTCAATGCTAAACACCCCCTCCACCAGCGCCAGAGCCTCCCCGGTGCGGATCATGTTGCTGTCGGCCCGGCCGCCCATCAGCAGTTCCACGGCGTCAATGATGATGGACTTGCCCGCGCCGGTCTCGCCGGTGAAGACCACGAACCCGCGTTCCAATTGCAGGCGCAGGTCCTCGATGATGGCAAAGTCTCTGATCCAGAGTTCGGTAATCACAGGATGCAGGATACAAGGTGCGGAGTGCCGGGCATCCGGCGCGACCCGGGTCGGGCGGCGGGGGGAGGGCCTTTACAGGCTCAGCCCGGTCAGGCGGTAATACAGCGTGCTGGCGCACAGGAACAGATACGCCCCCGGCCACAACAGGCCGGTCAGCGCGCCGAGGGCGAAACCCCCGTGGCCGCCGAGCAGGCCCAGCGCCAGCAGGAGCAGCGGTCCGCCGAGCAGGGGCAGGCCGCCGAGGATCGCCCCGCCCAGCGCGACATAGCCCAGTTTGTGGCCCCGGCGGCGGCCCACCGCCCGGCGCACCACCTCCGCAATCGCCCCGCCGGCCATGGGCGCCAGAAAGATCACAAAGAAACCCAGGCGCGAGAGCAACGCCCCGCCCAGCCAGGTGAGCAGCGCGGCCACCGCGCCGGCGATCAGGTAGTCGGACCACACGGCGGTCTCGAAGGTCTTTTGCTGGCCGCGCACGCACTCCTTGCAGCGGTAGCCCACCTGGGTGAGCACCGCGCACTCCGGGCAGATGGGTTTCTCGCAGCGGTTGCAGCGCAGGGTGGTCTCGCGCGTGGGGTGGCTGGCGCAGTACAGGGCTTGCGCGGCGGGGCTGGCGGGGGCGTCGGTCATGGGCGGTAGTTGGCAGAGGGGTTGGTATGCATGCGCGAGGTCAGGTTGCGGTAAAAGTAGTCTTTGTCGCGCGTGCGGGCAAATGATACACGATGCCGGCCGGCGCGCACGTCAATCTGGTCGCCGTCGGCCAGCTCGGTGGGGGCCTGTCCGTCGGCGCTCAGCATGGCTTCGTGGTCAGTATACACCGTGACGGTGACAACCGTGCCCTCGGCCAGCACAATGGCCCGGTCTACCGAAAGGTGCGGGGCCACCGGCAGCAGCAGGATGTTGTTCAGCTCGGGAGGCAGAATCGGCCCGCCGGCTGCGAGGGCATAGGCAGTAGAGCCGGTGGCAGTGGCACAGATCAACCCGTCGGCCACGTAGGTGGTCCAGTGGCGGCCATCCAGCTCGGCGCGCAGCCGCACAGAGCGGGCGTACCTGCCCCGGCTGATCACGGCCTCGTTCAGCACCTGCCACTCCCCGAGGGGCGCCCCATCCCGCATAAGCTGCACGGCGAGCATCATGCGCGATTCGATCCAATAGTCGCCGCGCAGCACGCGCACCAGCACATCGCGCCATTCGTCCGGCTGGGCCTCGGCCAGAAAGCCAAAGTGCCCCAGGTTGACGCCCAGCACCGGCACGCCCCACGGGGCGCACAGATGGCCGGCGCGCAACACCGTGCCATCGCCGCCCACCGCCAGCAGTAGATCGAATTCCTGGCTTTGCACCCGCTGTCGCAGGTCGGGGCTGTAGATCTCGTCGTGGAGGGCAGTTACCCCGCCGGCCCGCAGGTGATCGGTGATCTCCTGGGCGGCGGCAACCGAGTCGGGCAGGCGGGGGTGGTGCACAATGGCAATGGACCGGGGGGGGAGGCCCAGGCGGCGGGGATGGATGGTCATGGGCACTGCCTGATTATACTCAGACCAGCGATTGATCGCAGGCCGGACGGTAGCCGCAGGCCCGGCAGCGCGCCTGGCTGTTGTGTGAGCGCTCCGCCGTCTCGGCGCTGGCGTCGGCGCGCATGGCGGTCAGCAAGGCGCTCACGGCCGCTTCCAGTTCCGGGGTGTAGTCCACCGCAAAGCTGCGGTCGGCATAGCGAATCAGGCCGTGGCCGGGGCGCACGCCGTAGGCGTCCTCCACCAGCATGCAGTAGGCGGCCAGTTGATAGATGTGAGAATCGTACGGTCGCTGTGGCGCGCGGGCGGACTTGACTTCTACCGGGATGACCCTGCCCTGCTCCTGCACCAGATAATCGGGCTTGCCGGTCAGCAGCCGGGCCGGGGAAAACAGCGGCGACTCCAGCCGACCCCACCCGCCGGTATCGCTGTACACCACTCGCCCGGCCGGCAGCCCGGCAGCGCTGCGCTGGCGGCGCGCCAGCAGCAAGAGCAGCAATCCCAACAACAAGAGGGCGACGATGAGCAGGGGCATGGGAGGGGGGCGGCGCCGGGAGCCATCCCGGGCGGCGCGGGGCGCCTTACCCGGTGAGGAAGCGACCGGCCAGGGTCACGGCCAGCAGGGCCAGCGCCGCCAGCAGCAAGAGGTAGGCCAGGCTGCGCAGGCAACCGGAGGCAATCACCGCTCGACCGTGGCGCTCGTGCAGGGTGGTGCCGGCGGCCAGTTCGCGCACGTTGGCTGGCTGGTAGCCCTGCGCCCGCAGCCACCATGCCCGCTTGCAGTATACGTATTCGCCAATCTCAGAGGCGCGAATAATGCGATCGGCCATCTATCCTCTGCCATCCCCACCCCTGGCCCAACCCGGGGAGCCTCAGTCCGACCGGCGCGGCCCTGGAGACCGCGCCGGTCCGGGCCGGGCAGCCCCTCAAGCGCCGGGGAAGCGCTCCTCGACCGCCTTGAGCGCCTGCTGGAGCTGCTGCTGCCGCAGGCTGGTGGTGATGTCGCCGCGGGTGCGCTCGATCAGGCCGCGCACAAGGTCGGTGGCGCGCCGCAGGCCGGAGGTGATGGCGTCCGGGAAATCCATGGTCAGCAGGGTGGAGTAGACCTCTTCCATCAAGTCCAGCAGCCGCTCGGCCTCGGCGGAATGGTCGTGGCGGATGATATCCAGGCAGCGCCGGCGCAACTCTCCCACCGCCTCCGCCAGGCCGTTGAGATAGGCGGCGTCGGTCACCCGCAGCTCTTCGGGCAACGGCAGCGACTCGCCGTTGACCAGGGCAAACACAATGTTGGCCTCGGCGAACTCCTTCAGCGCGTCCTGAGTGTAGCCGGCGTAGTACAGATCGGGATAGGGGGCCAGGTCGTCGTGAAGCTGATCCACGATTGCGCGCGCCGCAGCGATCTCGTTCAGCGCGCTGGCGCGTTCGTCGCGGTGCACCGCGCGGATGGCGTGGGCGCAATGGCGGATCATGCTCCGCGAGCGCTCGAGGGCCGTGTCGCGGGCGTGGTTGCGGGCCTCGAAATTGCCCCGGATGCGCTCCGCGATCTGATCGAGGTCATCCATCCGGCTTCTCCTCCTGGGGCGGTCGCGGCGGGCGGAAAAGATGGTCCGCCAGCGAGGCGCCGTCCGGCATGCGGATCTCGCCGTATTGCCCCTCGTACTTCGAAAGGTTCTCGCCCAGGGCGCGCAGCAGCAGCCGGGCGTTCATGGGCGTCATCACCACGCGCGCGTTGACCCGGGCGCGGGGCACGTTGGGCATCACGGTGGCAAAATCCACCACAATTTCCGATGGCGAGTGGGTGATCACCGCGAAGTTAGAATAGACCGGCTGCAACTCGTTGGGCAGCTCTATTGCTAACTGGCGAGCTTGCGCCGCCGCCGGAGGGGGCACAGCATGGCCTGGATCGGGTTCCTGGCTCATAGACATCTCCTGCAAATCTCTTTCTATTATCTTCCCTCTTATCTTCCTTAT
>CAYZNA010000062.1:0-6495 GCA_964478665.1 uncultured Anaerolineales bacterium | reverse complement strand
GCACGCGCTGACGGGTATCTCGGGTATCTATTGTAGTTCGTGGGTGCGGCCCCGGCAAGGGGGATGCAAAAAACGCAAAAGCAGGCGTGAGTGGGGGTACACGCCCTCGCCCACACCTGCCTCTGTGGTGGATTCCCCGGCGCTGCACTGGCAACCGGGGATCAGAACGGGATGTCTTCTTCCACGGCCGGGGCACCAGCCATCTGGTCGTCGCCGCCGAGCTCGCCGCCGGCGCCGCCCTCGCGGGCGCTGGAGAGGAACTTCACCTCAAAGGAGGTTACTTCGTAGTTGGCGCCGGCAGTGCCATCCTGCCGGGTCCAGATGCGTGGGCCGCCGGTGCTCTTGTCGGGGTTGAGCCGGCCCTCCACCAGCACTCTGGCGCCTCTTTTGAGGTACTGGTTGCACGCCTCAGCAGCCTTGCCCCACACGCTCACCCGGAACCAGGTGGTCTCTTTGACCAACTGACCATCCTGGCCGGTGTACTGGCGGTTGGTGGCAACACTGAGCGAGGTGACCGCCTGCCCGCTGGGGGTGTAGCGCATTTCGGGGTCGCGGCCAAGGTTTCCAACGAGGATCACTTTGTGGTACATGGTTTCTCCTTCTGGCAACGGGTGCGGTGTTCAGGTCGGGCCAATCGCCCACACGACGATTGCAGCCCACACAGTCTACTGGCTACCCGCTGCGACTAGAACAATTGTACTTATTTTTGGCCAGATGTCAACTTAAAGTTTCCGGAGTGCGCACGCAAAGGTTGTCAGAAGAATCCCCGCAATTGGGGTGTGCGCGCGGGGTGCCCCGCCCGCACACCCCAATTGCGGAACACATCGCTCCACTTATTCGGACAGGCCCTAAGCCCAGCCGGATTCGCGCAGCAGCCGGATCAGTTCACTGATCGGGCGCAGTTGCCGCACCGGTAGCTCACGGTTGTGAGTGCGGGTCTGGCGATAGAGCAGCGTGCGTTCGCCGGCGGGCAGCACACGCGAACGCTGGTGAAAATCGCGCTTGCTCAGCCAGCCGGCCAGCACCACTTGCATGCCGTACACCCAGATGTTGCCCCACTGCTGGGGCTGGATGATCAGGGTCTGGTGCAACCGGGGGCTGAAGACCCCCAGCGGCCCATCGGGCAGGTCGGCCAGGTGCAAGTAGAGCAGAGAATAGTAGTCCAGGCGGGTCTGCTTGCGGGTGCGGGGCGGCAGAGTCACCTGCTCGCGGTGCGGTTCCCGCTGCGCGTTCTGGCCGCCGACCTCCACAGCGAAGGTCTGGCCGGCGTTGCTCTTGAGGGCCAGGCGGCCCAGCGGGTCCCAGCGCGTCGGGCGCGACCATTCTGGCTGGCTGAGGGTGTAGATCAGGTAGCGGCGCTGATTCTCTGCCAGCACCCGCTCCAGCTCGGCGCGGCGCTGAGTCTCCAGCCCGGCCAGAAAGCCAAACAGGTACAGATCGTCCGGTCCGAGCCGGTCGCTGTTGTGCTGGTCCAGGGGCACCAGGGCCGAGGCCCCCAGCAAGTAGCCGGGATCGCCTCGCAGGGCACGGATTTTGCCCCGGTCCGAGACCAGGTAGCTTTTCAGGTCGCAGCGCCGGCCGCCGAGCAGAATGTCGTAGTGGTCGGGCTGCGTGAAGTGTGTGGCGCCCAGCAGTTGATAGCGCACGCCCTGCGCCTCCAGCCAGCGGCGGAAGGCCAGTTCCACGGCCACGCCGGTCACAATGCTGCGCAGCCGCGGGTAGGGCTGCAAGCTCATGCGATTGTAGGTATAGTGCAGGGAATGCCGGGCGTACACCACCCCGGCTTCGGTCAGGCTGTCGTCATACGGCAGGCGGAGCAGATCGTCAGCTTCGAGCATGAGGCCCATTAGCCATCGAACAGTTGCTACGCCTTCGGATTCTCCTCGGTCGCCTCTTCGTCGTCATCCCAGCCAATGATCCAGATGCACAGCCCGGCCACCAGCGTGGTCGCCACGATCAACGCCAGCCATTGCAGCGGCAGCAAGCCCACGCTGCGCGCTTCAAAGGCCACCATGGCGCTCATGCCCACCGCCAGCACAACCCACGCGGCCAGCCGTGGGTGCCCCTTTGCCCATTCTATCAACATCATGCGCTTGCTCTTCCCTTTCGATGGCCTCACACCGGCTGCAACACCCGGTCCTCGCGCAGCCGCTTAAAATACAGCACTGTGCCGGGCGGCATGGACTCGCGGGCGGCCTCTTCCCACGCCCGCACCCCCAGCGCCCCCGGTGGTTTCTGTTCATACCCTGCCTGCCGCCACAGCGCGCCGGACTGCTGCGCCTGGGCCGGCGTGATGAACAGCAGCGCAGCCTCGCTCATCAAATCCTGGGAGGCGCTCTCTACCGCCTGCACCAGCGGCAGCAACACCCGTTCGGCCACTGCGCCGGGCCGGGAATATAGCTCGTCCACGCGCGTGACCAGATTCTCCACTTTCCAGCCCGCCAGCCCCACCAGTTCCGGTCCCACACGGGCCAGGTGATAGGCTTTCTCGCCAAAGGCGGCAATCACCTCGCCGCGCCCGAGTTGACGCCGGTCATCGCTGGCTCGCTGAATGAAGGCGGCGATCTCCGCGGCGTGGCCGGGCCGGGCGCGCAATACTTCCACCTGGCCAGGCCGCACCGGCCGGGGCGCCGGCTCAGGCGGGGCGGCCGGGCGGCGCAACCCCTCCCACGCCGCCTGTACCTGCAGCCACGTATCCTCAAACGAGCCGCTGTTCCTGATGACCACATTGGCCAGCCGCAACTTGCCGGCCGGCGCGTTCTGGCCGGCAATCCGGCGCCGCGCCTCGGCTTCGCTCAGGTTGCGTTTGGTCACCAGGCGCTGCAATTGGAGCGCTTCGGGCGCGTCGGCCACCCACAGGGTGTCGCACAGCCTGGCCAGCGGCGATTCGAGCAATTTGATGGCCTCAATCACCACCACCGGTTGGCGCGCCCGTCGCACCAGATAGTCCACTGCCTGTTGCACCAGGGGATGAATAATCTCTTCCAGCCGGGCCAGCGCTTCCGGGTCGGCGAAGGCCAGGCGGCCCAGGCGCTGGCGGTCAATCTCGCCGTCGGCGCCCAGCATGTAAGTGCCAAAGGTTTTTACCACCTCGGCGTAACCCGGCGCGCCGCGGGCAATTGCGCGGTGGGACAGCGCATCGGCGTCAATGCTGGAGGCGCCCAGATGCTCCAGCATCTTGCGCACCACGCTCTTGCCGGTGGCAATGTTTCCGGTGAGGCCGATCACGGTCTTGTCGGGCCAGGGGATCATAGGAACAGGGGCTTCTGAGGTTGGGTTCGGGGGCTTCCCGCCGGGGCCGGGCGACTGCGGGTATTCTAGCCTGCGGCGAAGAGATTGTCAAAAGGGGTAAAGGCCGGGGTGTATTTCCCGGTGGTGGTCAGCAGGTAGCGGGACGCAGGGATGCCCAGCCTGCCGCAGATCACCGGCCAGAGTAAAACACGTTGTTCTCCACCGCTATGTACACCTCCTTGCCCGGTCCAATAGCCAGCGCGCTGATCTGCCCTGCCAGCAGATTGAGTGGCCGGTACTGGCGCTGAAAGATCAGCCGCAGACTGTACTGATACACGCCATTTGCCACAGTATCCACAAAATACAGCGAAGGCTCGGGCGGCGGGTCGAACAGCAAGCGCGCCGGGGCGGCCCCGTCAATCACCGGCCCGTTCTGGCGACCCTGACGGCCGTCCACAAAACTCAGATCGCTGCAGGTCGTCACCTCCGGCGTCCCGGTCCGGCTGCAACTGGTCAGCCGGCCATCGGCGTGCAACAGGAACAGTTCGCCCTGAGCTATGCTGAAGTCCACCACATCCGCCAGCTCATGCGGGGCAGCGCCAAAATAACGGGTGGGCCGCCGCGCGAAGGCCCCATCGGTGCTGTCGTACAGCCAGATCTCATTCGCGCCGCTGTCCAGCACGTACAGCCGCCCGGCAAAGACATCCACCGCCAGCGGGTTCAGCCAGCCCCCCTCCGGCTCAATGGGGCGCGTCGCCCGCGGCGAGGCCTCCGGAGTGCAAAACAAGGCGGTTCCGTTGCGGTCAAAAGCCAACAATGCGGCCCGTGCGCCGAAAATGGTCGGGCCGGGAAACCAGACGATGTCTACCAGCGTGCCCACGCCCAGGCCGGCAATCTGTTGCGGCGCGCAGCCGAAGTTCGGGTCGTAGTCAAAGCCCACGGCGCTGGCGCGGGCCAATCGCACCTGGTTGCTGGCCGTATCCAGGGCATACAGGTCGCGGTCCCCCATCACCAGCGCGGCAATCCGCGCCTGCGGGCCGAACCCTCCGGGCAGCAGCGGGCGAAAGCTCAGCCGCGTGATACCATCCAGTTGGTCCAGCGCCCCGCGCGCCTCCAGAAACAGGGTCTGCACCTGTTCGGTGTCGGCCAGCTCCCTGGCCTGCTCCAGGGCACGCTGGGCAGCCTCGTAGTTGGGACGGGCGGCCAGGGGGTCCGGCTGCGTGCGGGCGATGGCCAGCTCGGCCTGCGCCGCGCCCAGATAGTGCTGGTAGGCCTCCGCCCGGCCGCGCTGGTAATACACTACGCTGATCACCGCCACCACCACCACCGGCAGCGCCACCGCCACCGCCATCATGAAAGAAGTGGGGACGTAGAAAAGCCCCTCGCGCTGCAACGTGCCCTCCGGCAGGGTGCGGGCGATCAGCAGCCGCAGCCCGCGCAGGGATTCGACCACCGTCACGCCGGCCGCCCGCCACATGGCCCGCAACGAACGCCCGATATTCAGCCCGAGGGGCAGAAGCCGCCGCGAGTAGGCAGGCGCCTGCCCCGGCGCGGACTCCGGTGTGGAGGATATGGCCGGGGGAGGCGTTTCCGCGCCCGGGGCGGGCGCCCGCGCGGGGGGCGGAGTCGGGGGGGGGGCGCGGACCGGCGCCGGGGCGGGCGCCCGGGTGGGGGCCGGGGTTGGGCGGGGGGCGGGAACCGGCGCCGGGGCGGGGGCCAGGGAGGCGTCCCGGGGAGCGGGTTCGGCCCCCGCGCCGGGCAGGGGAAAGTGGACCAGCAGGGCGGCAAAATCGGCCGCGCCGCAGTCGCGCAGCCCGGCCTCCAGCCGTTCGGGGGCGCCGGCCCCGGCCAGATGGTCAAACCCGGCGCCCTCCCACGGGATGGGCGGGGCGGGGCTGAGCACAATGGCATCGCCGGGGGACACGCGGGTGTGGAAGTATTGCACGCCCACCGTCTGGCTGATGCCCAGCGGCCGGGAACGAGAATCGCCGGTCGGGAAGCGTTCCACAGCGTCGGGGTGCGCTACCAATCCCAGGGGCGCGCCGCACACGGCCACGTACAGGTCCAGGTTGTGCAGCACGGCGCAGGCCAGGTTCCCCTGAACGTGCGTGCCGCTGGTCACGCCGCGCAGGTTGCCCTGCAGCAGGCGGGCGTTGACCACCGCGGCGGCCTCGCGCAGCGCGGCGGTGACCGAGCCGGGGGTGCCAAAGTAGGCGTCAGCCGCCAGCGCGGCCAGCTCGTCGGCCAGCGTTTCGCCGGCCGGCTCGCGCGCGTTCAACGCCAGGCCCAGAAAAAGAAAGTCGTGCTCGCGGCCGCGGGCGGCCCGCCGGGGGGCAGCTCGCGCCAGCAGGCCGGGCGGCGGCGCCGATTGGGGCGCGCCGTTGCGGTAGTTGAGCAGATGAACGTTGGCTTCCAGCACAGGAGATGGCATGGGGCTATTTTACCGGATTTTGAACGCTGGCGCTCGTTTCGCCTATAATGCAGCCAGGACAGCCGGCAGGGTGTGTGCAAGTTGTGTGCCCTGCGGCGGACGAGGAGCGATGCGCTACGACGTGCTGGTTTTTGGGGACTACTGTTGCGATCTGATTTTCACCGGGCTGCCCCGCATGCCGGCGCCGGGCGAGGAGCTGTACGGTTCCGGGTTCGAGATGGCCGCCGGCGGGACGTTTAACGCGGCGACAGCCATGCACCGGCTGGGCCTGAAGGTGGGCTGGGCCGGCGACTTTGGCAACGATGCCTTTTCGCAGTTCGCGCTGGCCGCCGCCCGGCGCGAGGGGCTGGATGAGGGCCTGTTTCAGTTCCACGACCGGCCGCAGCGCCTGGTAACAGTGGCGGCCTCCTTTCCGCAGGATCGGGCGTTCTTGAGCTACACCGACCCCGGCCCGAGCCTCTCCGCCGGGTTGAAAGCTCTGCCGGGGGCGCGGGCCAGAGCTGCCTATCTGCCCGGCCTGCTGTACGGCCCGCTGTTCGTCAGCGGCTATCTGGTGCTGCGCGGCAAGCGCATCAAACTGGTGATGGACTGCCAGTCGCAGCCGGCCACGCTGCAAAACCCGCAGGTGCGCTATGCGGTGCAGCACGTAGACGTGTTCGTGCCCAACTCGGCTGAGGCCCGCCATTTGACCGGAACCGGCAGCACGCTGGAGGCGCTGCAGGCGCTGGGCAAGCTGTGCCGGCTGGCGGTGATCAAAGACGGGCCGGATGGCGCGCACGCCATTCAGGATGGGCGCACGTACTATGCGCCGGCGCTGCCGGTAACGCCGGTGG
>CAYZNA010000061.1:1324-13966 GCA_964478665.1 uncultured Anaerolineales bacterium | reverse complement strand
ATCGTCCCGACACTTGCACCAGCACGCAAGTGCAGGTGTGTCCTTCGGGAGGGCAAGTGTGCGTGCACACACCAGGCGATACAGGATGAAAGCGCGGACCCCTTCCCCGCTTCAGACCGGCAGGGTGAGACTCTCCAGATCGCGCGGATAGTAAGTCATGATCTCGATGCCATCCTCGGTGACGGCCACCGTGTCGGAGTGACGGAAGCCGCCCAGGTCCGGGGCGTACAGGCCCGGCTCGATGGTGAGCACCATGCCCGGCCTGATCTCGGTCCGGTCCCCGAGGTCCAGAAACGGCCCCTCGTGGTAGCGCAGGCCGATGGCGTGGCCGACGTGATGCTTCCAGTACGGCATAAGATCGTGCTTCTCGTAGCAGGCGCGCACCGCCCGGTCCACCTCAGCGCAGGTCGCGCCTGGCCGCAGGGCCTCGATGGCGGCCTCTTGCAGGCGCAGCATGTGCTCGAAGGTGCGCGCCTGTTCTTTTGCGGCCGGGCCAAGGATCATGGTCCGCTCCAGCTCGGAGTTGTAGCCCCACACCGGGCGCTGGCCCCGGTCACCAGCACATCGCCGGGCCGGAAGGTGAGGTTGTTGGCCAGCGCGTGCGGGATGGCGGCGTTGCGCCCGATCTGCCCCCGGTAGCCGGCGCCAGCGCCCTCGGAGAGTGCGCTCTGCGCGCGGTAGATTGGCCCGATGGTATCCAGCATGGTCCGGTTGGCCTCGTGGCTGGCCCGCGCGCTGACCTCGGTCTCGCTGGCGCCCACCCGCGTGTAGCGCTGCAAGAGGGTGTGGGCCAGGTGCCCCCATTTCACGCTCTCGCGGATCAGCGCCAGCTCCCCCTGGCTCTTAATCATCATCTGATCCTCGACGGAGCCTGCCACTGGCTGGACCTTCGCGCCGGCCAGTTCGCTCAGGGCCGGGCCGCGATAGCCCAGGATCCACGGGTAGCCGTCCGTGTCGGCGCCGATTCGCTCGCGGATGCCCATATCGGCCAATGTCGCCTTGAGGGTTTCCATCGGGTGGGGAGTGTAGGGGTATTCCAGGTAGTGGTCCACCCGGTCAACCTGGGCGTTGGCCTTTGCGTGTTCCAACTCCAGCCGGGGAACGAACAGCGCTTTCTCACCGGCGGCGTTGATCACAAAGGCAATCGGGCGCTCGGTGGGAATGAAGGCGAAGCCGGTGTAATACAGGATGTAGTGCCGTTCGAACAGCACGGCGCCCGAGAGGCCCTCGGCCTGCAGGTGCTGGCGCAGACGCTCGGCGCGGGCGTTGAATTCGGCGGGGGTGATGTGGAGGGAGGTGAGCATGGAGGAAGACTCCGGGGGGAGGACAGGAGGTAAGGGGGACAGGAGGTAAGGAGGACAGGAGGCAAGGAGGACAGGAGGTAAGGAGGACAGGAGGCAAGGAGGACAGGAGGTAAGGTGGTAAGGCCGTCAGGGCATTGGGCGATAGGCGATAAGCCATCCGCCGCCGGCCAACAGCGGTCCGCGACCCGCCAATAATAGCGCATCCGGGGTTTCCGGCCAACTGCATTCGAGGCGAGAACACCCCGGCGAGTGGCTGAGCGACCGCGAGCCTCCGCTGCCTGCGGCCGGCTGTGAGCGGGTAGCGGACGGCAATGCGGTCCGCTACCCGCTCAGAACCCGAAGAGATATGACCCTATTGAGCCGAGCGCCACAACCGCCAGCAGCACGCCGGCGATGATGCTGATGATCGCGCCGGCGCCCAACGGCCGCACCGCGCGCACCGCCTCGCCCTCCACCGCTTGCCGCACCCCCCGCACCGCCTGCCGGACCAGGGCATCCTCGCTCCAGCGATCTACCCCGACCCACTCCCAGCCCTCGGCCCGCAGCGGGACCAGCAGCTTGCGGGCCGGGCTGGCCGCCACTGCCGCGGCCAGCTCTGCCATCCCGGCGCCCCCGGTGACAATGTTCCACGGCCCGACGATCAGCCCGGCGGCGGCCAGTTGTTCCGCGACCGCGTCCGACGCGTGCTCGCCGGCGGGCGCGCCCAGCGCCGCGGCCGCCGCCGGGGTCAGCCCGATCGGGACCGGTTGCAGGTCGGGTAGCTCGCTCCGCAGCCCCTCCAGCAAGGCGCGCCCGAAGCGGCCGTCGCCGCCGTCCACCACCGCCACCCGCAGCGCGGCCAGCCGCTCGGCGCGCTCGCCCCGGCCCAGGCGGCTGTCCCCGCGCAGGGCCGCGCCATGATACAGCCAGACGCCCACTGCGATCAGCGCGAAGGCAATCGCCTGCCCCAGGTCGGCCAGCAGGTTGGCCGGCTGGCGCGCACCGAGGGCCAGGCTGACCAACTGCGAGACGATGTACACCGCGCTGGAGAGCACGGTCATGGTGGCGACAAACAGATAGAAGTACAGGTAGATCTTGCGCACCACCGAGCCGCGCGCCTCCGCGCCTGCGCCCCCCGCCGAAGGTCCCCGGAGCGAAGCGAAGGGGGCTGCCACCGCGCCGAGTTGGGCGCGCCGCCACGGCAGCAGCCAGACCGGCAGCCCGGCGATCAGCGCGGCGCTGTACCACGCCAATTGCTCCTTGAGCGCCGGTCCCAGGAAAGATGCGGCCAGCGCCTTAATCAGCGCGCTGAGGGTGCCGCTCAGCCCCACCAGCAGGGCCGCCAGCCCCACGCCGGCCACAAGGTACAGGTACAGGCGGCGGATGCCGGCCTGGCGCGGGGCCTCCGCGGCCCGGTCGGCGTCCAGGCGCAGCGTGCGGGCATGGTAGGCCCACACCACCGCCATGCTCGCGGCGATGGGCAGGGGCAGGCGGATGTCCCCCATCGCCGGCAGGTCGAGGACGCGGCGCAAGCCGCCCGCCAGGATCAACGTCGCGCTGGTGACCGCGCTCAGCACGGCCACCAGCACCGCGCCGTACAGGTAGAACTTGCGCAGGGCCGATTCGCGCTCCTCTTCCTCGGCGCCGGCGAACAGTCGCTGCGCCCGACCCCAGAAAAACAGCCAGACCGGCAGCCCCACGGCCATCCGCGCGACCTCAGCGGCCAGCGAAGCGCCGCTGGCGCGAATCACTTCCCCGCTGGCGCCGAACTGAAAGAGCAGCCAGCGCAGCAGGTGGATGGCAGCGAGGCTGGTCAGCGCCAGCCCGGCGGCGCTGAAACCGAACAGGTAGAGCCGCTGCAGGGTAGCCAGTGTGCCGCCCTCAGGGGGTGTCTGGCCGTCCTCCCGCCTCACTCGCCAGTGATAGAACCACAGTAGCCCGAGCGCCCCCAGGCCGACCAGCGGCGGCACGAGAGGCCGGAGAAGCAGGGTGCCCCCACCCCGGGAGACCGGGCGCAGCAGGGCGACGATCAGGTTAAAGGCGTTGGCCAGAAACGGCCCGAGGAAACCGGCCATCGTTCCATACAGGTACAGCCGGCGCAGGGCGCTCTGGCGCTCGTCGGCCTCCTGCCGGGCGAGGCGCTGCGCCCATAACCAGTGCACCAGAAAGACCGGCAGGCCCACCACCACCACGGCGATCTGAAAAGCGGTGGCGGCCAGCGGCGCCTCCCGCCCGGGCGTGAGCAGGTTGCGTAGCAGTGTGATGGCAGCCCACGCGGCGGTGTTGAGGCTGACCGCACAGACAAGATAGACGTACCAGCGGCGCACGGTAACCATGGGAACCTCCGTGTTGTGAGGGACGGGCGGCCGCCCGGCCTATTGGCAGGAGTCGGGTTGGGTCCAGCACCACGCCCAATAGGAGTCAGCTTGCACGATGCGCCAGCCGGCGGCCTCGCGGCGCAGGGTGATCTGGAAGGTGGTGCTATGCTGGCTGCTGTCGAACAGCCCTCCCTGGTAGAACGCGGTCTCTTCGACCGTGACCACCGCGCGCTCTCCGGTGATGCGCGCCGATTCCACTCGCAGGGTGGCCCCCTCGCCCCGGTTGAAGTTCCAGCCGAAGCGGTCCACGTCCTCGGCGAAGGCCCCGGCGTCGGCCGGGTAGCCGGCAAGTGTGGGGGAAAGATAGCTGTAGGCGCGCTCGTAGTCCGCCCGCTGCAAGGCTAGCAGGTAGTTGTGGGCGGCGCCCTCCGGGCTGTCGTCCGGCCGGAAGGCCGGGCCGGGTTTGAGCAGGGCCACGAGGAATGCGACGATCACCAGAGCCGCTGCGCCGGCCACGATCCCGATCAGGAATCTGTCAGTGCCTTTCATCTCGAAGCTCCTCTCGGGGGCAACCCCCTCGGCTCACTCCGGCCTCACGGGCCTGGCCGGCAGGGACAGGGATAGTGTAGCGGATTTCACAGGCCGGGGCAAACGGTGGGGGCGGGGTGTGCATACACACCTGCCCTCCCGAAGGACACACCTGCACTCCCCGGCACCTGCGTCCGGGGCAGGTGTGCGTGCTGGTGCAAGTGTCGGGACGATGTGGCGGGCGGTGCCAGGGAAACATGTCAAGTTGTCGCGTGCTTGCCGGAGGGCCGCGGACCGAGTACACTCTACCCACGGTCGGGGCGGCCCCGGCCCCGATCCTGCAACCTGACCCCTTGCCATGTCCCTCTCCCGCCGCACATTCCTCAAGGCCTCCGGCGCCGCGCTGGCCGCCGCCCTGGTGCGCCCGGCCCTGGCCCGGGCTGCGCGCCAGCCCCCGAATGCCGCAGGTATCGGGGGCCAGCCCACCCGCGGGCTGTACTTCCCCGGCTGGAAACTGGCCGACGAGGCGGCGGTGGCCGCCTTCCGCGACACGGTGCTGCAGTCCGGGGCCAACGCGGTGGTGGTGGACGTGAAAGCCGAGGGCGGCGTGGTTCACGTGCCGTTTGAGCACCCGCTCAAGCCGGATCGCAAGCAACTGTACGCCTACCCCGATCAACTGATGGCCTTGCTATCCTGGTGCGTCTCAGCGGGCGTGCGGCCGGTGGCGCGCCAGGTGGTGTTCAACGATGGCTGGATGGCCTACGCCTATCCCCGCCTTGCCCTGCTTGACCACGCCGGGAACGTCTGGCGCGACGCCGACGGCCAGGGGCAGGCCTTCACCGATCCCTTCTCTGAAGAGATTCGCGACTACAATGCGGCCATCGCCGAGGCCGCCGTGCGGCTGGGCTTCGACGAGGTGCAGTTCGACTACCTGCGCTTCCCCACCGGCCAGGTGAGTGGCATCCGCTGGCGCAAGGCGTGGACCTTCGAAAACCGCACCGCGGCCATTGCCGACTTCGTGGCCGGGGCCGCCCCCCGCGTGCGAGCGGCCGGCGGGCGGGCCTCCGCCGACGTGTTCGGCGTCACCTCGTGGGTGGCGCAGCGCGACGCCGGTATTGGCCAGTGGCTGGAGAGCATGGCCCCGCATCTGGACGCCCTGTGCCCGATGGCCTATCCCAGCGCCTACGGCACCGGCATTCCGGATTGCCCGGATATGTGCAAGCCGGCCCCGGCCCACGCCCTCGAGATCGTGTATCACACCACCCGGCGCGCCCGCAATCGGGCCTCGGTGTACGCGCCCGACATCGAGATCACCCCCTGGATTCAGACCTTTGGCGATTACCTGTACTCGTTGCCCTTTGGCGTCAAGCAGTATTGGGAACAACAACAGGGAGCGACTGCCGCCGGGGCAGCCGGAATCTACTGCTGGGAACCGGCCGGATACTACCCCCCCGACGTTTTCCTGCCCCCGACCCTGACTCCGGCCCCGAGGCCGGACCCCGCCCCGGACCCCGCCCCGGACCCCATCCCGGCCCCCGCCCCGGCCCCCGCCCCGGACCCCGCCCCGGACCCCGCCCCGAGCCGTTCCTGGCCCCGGACCCGCTACCGCTGAGCGGCCGGCCGGCGCCGGCGTAGCCCGAGCGTAGGCCAGCAGTGGGCCTGGCGCGCGCGGACTCTCAGGTTAGATTCATCTGTGCGCGCTAATATTCGGGTCAAGATGCGCAGGTGCAAACGCATCTTCTCCTCCTCTGAGACGCCCCGGCCCTCCTCCCCGGGGCGTTCCAGTTTAACGTGAAGCGTGGGGTGGAGAGGGTGGAGCGGGGATGCCTTGATGTGCCGGCTGCGTTCTGGGGTACAATACGCGGGGCCGGCGCACCTGGCTGCCCGGCGCAGCGGAGAGCGAGGAAGGTGTATCATGTTTCCAACAGTAGAAGAACGAGTAGACCGGCTGGAGATTGTGTGGCAGCAAGTTATCGAGCGGATGGGTCAGGACAACGCCCGCGTCAATTCGGCCCTGCTGCGGCTGGAACGTATGAATGAAGAATCGAATCGACGCGCGGATCGGGATCGCGAGGAGGCAAAGAGGGAACGCCGCGAGCTGGCGCGGCAACTGGGCGACATCTCCAACAAGATGGGCACCATCGTGGAAGACATCATCGCCCCCAGCCTGCGCCGCATGGCCGGGGTTGAGTTCGATTGCGGCCTGCTGGAAAGCTTCGGCTACCGCCTCGAGCGCTACCACCCGCGCACTCGCCAGCAGCGCGAGTTCGACGTGATCGCCGCCGGCTCGAAGGCGGTGCTGCTCAACCAGACCAAAGCCACTGCCCGCCCGGAGTACGCCGCCGAGTTCGTACAGTTTCTGCGCAGCGGCGAATTCTACGAATACTTCCCCGAATATGCCGGCCGCCCGCTCATCCCGGTCTTCTCCTCCCTGCACCTGCCGGAAGACATCGTGGCCTACCTGACAAAGCAGGGCATCTATGCCGTGGGCATGGGCGACGAGACCATGCAGGTGCTCAACCTGCAGCAGGTGCGCGCTCGCGCCGTTCCGTAGCGGGCGCATCCCCATGCGCCCGATCCCCATGCGCCCGATCCCCATGCGCCCCGGAGATTGCCATGACACACACGCTGCGCGAAGTGCAGGCCCCCTACACCGTGGACCCGGCCGATGAGGCCGTGGGCCGGGAGGCCATCCTCATCCGCCGCGATGGCGAGCCGGTGGCGGTGGTGGTGCCGATGGCTGGTGAAGCGGTGGCCGAGACGCCGATCACCGCTCGCGACGGGCGGTTGGTCGCGGCCATACTGCCCGCAGGCGAGTACCGGGCGTATCGGGAATGGAAAAGCAGCCGGACGCCCGCTCCGGCCACCAACGACGAGCAGTTTGAACGGGAAAAAGCCGCGTTTCAGCGGTTGCTGCCGGAACTACTGGAAAAATACGCCGGCCAGTGGGTTGCCATCGTTAACGAGCAGGTCACCGATGTAGGGCCCGATTTCAGCACGGTGATTCAGCGGACGCGCGCACGTTTCGGCAAGCGACCTGTTGTAGTGCAGCAAGTTCTAAAAGAGCCACGCATCTACAGATTGCCCTCCCCCCGGATTGTTCGTGAATGAAGTACGACTACAACCCTGCGCTCTCTCCACCCGCGCCGTTTGTCACGGTGAGGATCGCCGATCCGGTGTTTCCCTCCCGACACCACACCCTATCCGCTGAAGTAGATACTGGGGCAGATATTACGGCGATTCCGCAATCGGTGGTCGCCGAACTGGCGCTTGCGCCTGCCGGCACTGCAAGAGTCGCCGGTTACGAAGGCCGCGCGGCGCTTCTCTCGTACTATGACGTCATTTTGAGCCTTGCCGGTGTGAATCTCGTCGGGCTGAGTGTCGTGGCCGTTGAAGGGGAGTTCGCGCTTGTAGGCCGGGACGTGCTGAACCACTTCCGCACTGTTCTGGATGGGCCTGCCCTCACGCTTGAAATCATCGCAGTGGGTGGGAAGCCAGCCACACGGTAACGAAGACTCCGGCACTGCTGCCGGGGTCTTCTTTTCGGGGGGCATTTCAGACAGCCGAAACCGGCACCCGCTCCCGCCCATTGCCGCTGATGACCACCTCATCCGGCTCCTCGCGCCGGAACTGGCTCATGTACAATTCGTAGAAGAAGCCCCTGTTCGCCAGCAGCTCGTCGAACTTGCCTCGCTCCACGATCCGGCCCTGATCCAGCACCAGCACCTGATCGGCGTGGCGCACGGTACTCAGGCGGTGCGCGATGACAAACGAGGTGCGCCCCTCCAGCAGCTTCTCAAAAGCCTTCTGAATCAGCCGCTCGGTGCGGGTGTCCACGCTGGAGGTGGCCTCGTCGAGGATCAGGATGCGCGGGTCGGCCAGCGCGGCGCGGGCGATGGCGATGAGCTGGCGCTGGCCCTGGCTCAGGCCGCTGCCGCGCTCGCCCAGCACCGTGGCGTACTTTTCCGGCAGGCGCTCGATGAAGCTGTCGGCGTGGGCCAGTTTCGCGGCGGCGATCACTTCCTCGTCCGTGGCCTCCGGGCGGCCAAAGCGGACGTTCTCCATCACCGAGGCGCTGAACAGGAAGGTATCCTGCAGCACGATTCCGATCTGCTTGCGCAGGCTGCCGGTGGTGACGTCGCGCACGTCCACCCCGTCAATCCGCACCGCGCCGCCGGTCACGTCGTAAAAGCGCGGGATGAGATTGATGATGGTGGTCTTGCCCGCCCCGGTCGGGCCGACGATAGCCACAGTCTGGCCCGGCCTGGCCCTGAAGCTGACTTCCTGCAGCACCGGCACGCCCCGCTTGTAAGCGGCGGAGGCGCCATCCAGCTCCACCTCGCCCCGGATTTCGGGCATCTCGATGGCGTCTGGTCTATCCTGCACCGCCGGCTCAAGGTCCAGCAGGTTGAACATGCGCTCGCCGCCGGCGATGGCGCTCTGCAGGTTGGTCCACAGCACTGAGATCTGCTGGATGGGCTGGTTGAAGCGCTGCACGTAGGCCAGAAAAGTCACCACCAGCCCCAGCGACACGGCGGTCCCGCCCAGAGGCAACGGCTGACCCTTGAGCAAGTACCAGCCGCCTACCGCAGTGACGGTCGCGAGGGCCAGGTAGCCAAACGCCTCCAGCGTGGGGGCAAGGGCGCTGGTGAACGACACCGCCCGGATGTTGGCGTCGCGGTTGGCGGCGTTGGTCACGCGAAAGTTGAGGATGTTCTCCTCGGCCCGGTTGAAGGCCTGCACCTCCCGCACGGCCGAGATGCTTTCCTGCAGTTCGGCGTTCACGCTGCCCATCTCCAGGCGGGTCCTGCGGAAAGCCCGGCGCGCCTGAGTGGAGAACCACACGGTGGCAATCACCATCAGTGGTGCAACCGACAGGCTGAGCAGGGCAAACGCCACGCTCTTCGTCAGCATGTTGTAGGCAATCCAGACCAGCAGCAGGAGTCCGCTCAACACGTTTACCAGCGCAAAGCTCAGGGCCTGCTGGATGGTCTCGGCGTCATTGGTGATGCGACTCATCAGGTCGCCGGCCTCGTTCTCGGCGTAGTAACTGAGCGACAGGCGGTGCAGATGCCGGAACACATCCACTCGCAGGGCGCGCAGCACGTGCTGCCCGGCCCAGGACATGCAGTAGAAAGTCAGGCCGGTCAGGGTGGATCCGGTCACGTACAGGCCGACCACCAGCAAGATCAAACGGCCCAGGCCGGCCAGCCGGTCGTCGCCGCTCATCGAGGCCGGGTCCGGGGCGGGGAAACTCCCGGCAGTGAGCAGCCGGGTCATCAGTCGCTGGGTGGGGCCGAGCGTGGCCGGGTCCTTCGCCAGCCAACAGTTGGTCTGGGAGGCGCCGTCTGCGCCGGCGCCAGGGAAGCCGCCGAGGGCACTGGCCGCGGCCGGGGTGAGATAGCAGTCCACCACCTCACCGATGAGATCGGGCGTGGTCACCTGCGCCCAGGTGGCGGTGGTGATCAACACTGCCACCAGCACCAGAACGTACCAGTAGGGCTTGAAATACGCGCCAAAGCGAGCCAGCGTATCGCCCACCGCCCTGGGCTTGCTTGTCTCCTGGTTTATGAAGCGCGCTGCGCCGTGAGGTCCACCAAACATAGTTCAAACCTCCAATCTCAAACTTCAAATTCCAAACATCAAAACCCAAATCTCAAACCCCGAGCGGTTCCGGGGAGTTCGAGGTTTGAAGTTTGAAGTTGGGAGTTTCGGCTTTCCCCGCCTCCACGTCGCCGACCAGTTGCGAGTTATAGATCTCAGCGTAGATCGGGCTGTCTTCCATCAGCTCCGCGTGCCGGCCGCGCGCCACGATCTCCCCCCGATCCATCACCAGAATCTGATCGGCCTTCATCACCGTGCTAATGCGCTGGGCGATCACGAAGCTGGTCCGGCCTTTCATCAGCCGGTCGAGCGCTTTCTGGATGTGGGCCTCGGTAGCCACATCCACGCTGCTGGTCGAGTCGTCCAGAATCAAGATGCGCGGATCGAGCAGCAGGGCGCGCGCGATGGCCACGCGCTGCTTTTGCCCGCCGCTCAAGGTGGAGCCGCGCTCGCCCACGGGGGTATCATAGCCCTCCGGGAAAGACATGATAAAGTCATGGGCGGCCGCTGCCTGGGCCGCAGCGATGACCTCATCCATGGTCGCCTCCGGCTTGCCGAAGGCGATGTTGTCGCGGATCGTGCCGCTGAACAGCGTGGTTTCCTGCAGCACGATGCCAATTTGTGAGCGCAGCGACTCGAGCGCCACACCGCGCAGGTCGCAGCCGTCAATGGTGATGCGCCCCTCGGTGGGATCGTAGAAACGCGGCAGCAGATTGATGATAGTGGTCTTGCCCGAGCCGGTAGCCCCGAGCAGAGCGACTGTCTGGCCCGGCTGCGTCTCGAAACTGACGTTCTTCAGCACCGGGTCGCCGCTGGCAAAGTAGCGGAAGCTAACATCCTCGAAGCGCACCCGGCCCTGCAGCGGCGGCAGCGCGCCGGCCCCCGGCCTGTCGGTCACGTCGCTCTTCGCATCCAGAATCTCGAAGATGCGGCTGGCGGAGGCCGAGGCCTGCCCCATCTGGGTGATGATAAAGCCAAACTGGGCGGTGGGGATAAACAGGTACATCAGATACAGGCTGAATTCCTGCCATTCGCCCAGGGTCAGGGTGGCGTTGATGATCTGCACCCCGCCGAAGTACAGCGTCGCCGCCTGGCCCAGGTTGGCGATCAGGAAGGTGAGTGGGAAAAGGATAGTCATCAGCCGGGCTACAGAGAGCTGCTGGTACATCACCGCATCGGCCGCCTTGCGAAACTTGACCTGCTCCGACTTTTCGCGCGTGAAGGCCTTGATGACCTTGATGCCGGCCAGGTTTTCCTGCAACAGGGTGTTCATCGCAGACAGCCTGATCTGGATTCGGGCAAACAGCGGCTGGATGATCGTGCCGAAGATCATGAACAGAATCAGCGCCACCGGCAGCACCGGCAGCACCACCAGCGCCAGCGAAACATTGGTGCTGAACAGGATGATCAGCGTCCCGATGATCAGCACCAGCGCCCCGGCCAGTTGCACCAGGCCCTGACCGATGAACAGGCGCACTTTTTCCACGTCGTCGGTGGCGCGGACCATCAGTTGGCCGGTCTGGTTGCGGTCGTGATACGAGAACGACAGCCGCTGGATTCGGGCGAAGAGGTCGTTGCGCAAGTCAAAAGCCACACTCTGCGAGTTCTTCTCCGCCCAGAACGCCTGCAAAAAGGCGAACAGCCCGCGCAGCGCGGCGAATACCACAATCAGCAGCGCGGCCCGAATCAGCAAGGTGGGCGCATCGGTCTGATCGGCGGTGAGCTTTGCCACCAGTTGCGCCTGCGTCCAGCCGGAGGGCAACTGAAGAAAGTCCAGAATCTTCGGCAGCGCCTGCGATACGAAGGCAGACGGAATCTCTGGCAGCGCCTCCAGCACGGTCTTCGCAATCACGCCCTGGGTGACCGCGTCAAGGATGTTGCGCACCAGCCGCGGCACCATCAGCATGGACAGTGTAGCCACAAGCATGAACAGATACGGCAGCGAGGCCTCACGCCTGTATCGGGCGAGATACTTGATCGCCCGCCCCAGCCCGGCGTTCCCGGAGCCGGCGGCGCGGCGCGGGCGTCCATTTGCCCGCCAGTTTACGTTTTGCACTGTGTGCTCCTTTGCTGACCAAACACCTCAACTGCTGGTGATCGGCGCCCCGCGGCGCCGGACACCACGAGCTTCATCGGTACTGGCCCTTCCCCACAGACGCCGCCGTCAGTTCCGCGCTGATCTCCCACAGGCGGGCGGCAGCTTCACGGTCGTCGGAGGCCGGTGAAGAGCTGGCTGCCTGCTTGCGCACGAAATACCTCCCGCTCACGCCGCCCTTCATGCCTCCCGCTCCTCGCTCGCCTCCAACCGCCGGGCAACCTCGGTCAGCAGGGTGAGGGCGGCCACAATCTGGGGCTGTTGTTCCGGGTTGAGCGCGGCGGTCAGGTCCTGCATCCAGCGGGTGTGGGCTTCCACCCCGCGCTGGATCAGCGCCCGGCCCGCTTCGGTCAGGCTGACCTGCTTCACCCGCCGGTCGTCGGGGTCTTCCCCCCGCGCCAGTAGACCAAGCTGCACCATGCGCTCCACGAGCTGGCTCGCAGCGGCGTTGCTCACCCCCAGATGCCCGCCGACCTCGCTCACGCCACATGGGCCGTGATAATGCAGCCGGATCAGGGTGCTGAGCTGGCCCATTGAGAGGCCGGTGTCCTTCATCGAGCGCATGAAGTCGTGCATTGAGCGGCGCATGAAGAGGCTGGCCCATTCGCGCAGGGCGTCGGTGAGTTGTGCCGGAGACGACATGATTAATCTACCTGAATAATTAAGCCAGGTTGATTATATGGAGAGCTTCTGTTTTGTCAGCTATTCGTTCGGGCAGGGTGCTTGTCGCCGTAGCGCCTGTCGCCGTAGCGCAGGCATCCCCATGCCTGCGTTTGCGATAGTGCCACAATGCCGGGCATTGGGATGCCCGGCC
>CAYZNA010000061.1:0-1224 GCA_964478665.1 uncultured Anaerolineales bacterium | reverse complement strand
CCCCATGCCTGCGTTTGCGATAGTGCCACAATGCCGGGCATTGGGATGCCCGGCCCACGGTGGGAAGCCAGGGCTTGTCGCCGTAGCGCAGGCATCCCCATGCCTGCGTCTGCGCCCCACCTGCGCAGGCATCCCGATGCCTGCGTCTGCGTCCCGGCTATGCCCGCGTCTGCGCCCCCGGCGGGAAGGGCGCGGCGCCGCGCTCGAACGAAAACCCGGCCGCGCCGGGATGCCCGCCGCCGCCATACCTGCGCGCGATCTCGGACACGTCCACCCGGTCCGAGTACAGGGTGACAAACGTGACCAGCCGCCCGTTCTGCGACGCCTCGCTGTAGCAATACGCCAGCTCAAAGCCCTGCTCCCGGATGTACTGGCCCAGATCGCCGCTGCCGCGCGCGTTGATAGCCAGCGTCCGGTGGCCCTCAAACGTGACCTCGAAGCCGCTGCGCGCCACCTGCCGCTCGATGCCCTTCAGCCGGGCCGCGCGCAGCACGCGCCCACGCGCGATCAGCGCCTCCACCCGCGCCCGGTCGCCACGCTCCGCGAGCAGCGGCCCCCACAGCGCGTCGTTGGCCGGGTGGTTGTCCTCCTGATACAGCCCCTCGCCGAACGGCGCGGTCTCGGCGTGGGCGAAGCGCCAGATGTCGCGGTCGCCGATGTAGGTCACTGCCTCCGGGACCGGCTGCCCCGGGAAGAAGGTGCGCCACGTGAGCACACAGCCGGCCTCGTCCAGCGCGCGCAGGCCGGGCACGTCTTGCAGCGGCCCGGAGAGGGCCTCCAGCGCGGTCTTGTGGTGATCCACCCACACCAGCTTCGACGCCGCCTGTACGCGCCGCATCTCCTCCAGCGACAGCGAGAAGTCCACAATCACCGTCGTCCCCGCCTTCTCCACGGCCCCCCACGGCACCGGGTTGCCATACTGCATCTCGAACATCTCCACCGCCGGGCCGAGCGCGCGGCGCACGATGGCGGCCGAGCAGCGCCCGTCGGCGTCGGCGTGGTACAGGCATACGATGGGTTCCCTGAGGGAATTCATATCAGTCATGGCGCTCCTTCCCTGGTCAGATTCGTGAACCGCTGAGTTTACCACCGATTCGGCGCCCGGTGCATTTCCCAAAGTGGGCCGCGTGCGGTAAACTTGCCCTGCCGGTCCCGGAGGGGGCCGGGCAAACCTTCAAAACGAGAGGAACGGATGAAACACAATTCCCGACTGGCTGCCGCGCT
>CAYZNA010000060.1:8577-13987 GCA_964478665.1 uncultured Anaerolineales bacterium | reverse complement strand
ACCCGCGCTGCATCGGCTGCGGCATGTGCGTGCAGCGCTGCCCGCGCGGCACCCTCAGCTTCAAGCCGGCCCTGCACCCGCTGGACGCCGGGGCCATCCCGCCCGATCCAGACTTGCTGGCGATGGCCATGGCCGGGCCGCGAGCAAACGGAAGAGGGAAGAAGGAACGCTTCGCGGGAGGAGGGAAGAAGGAAGAAGGGCGCGTCACCCGCCCCCTTGCGAAGCACCCCCGAAGCGGAGCGGAGGGGGCGCCACCCGTCACCCGTTACCTCATCCTGGGCAACGGCGCCGCCGGCATCACCGCCGCCGAGGAGATTCGCCGCCGCGACCCGCACGGGCGCATCACCATCCTCACCGATGAGCACTTCCCGGCTTACTCCCGGCCCGGCCTTGCCTACCTGATCCTTGATCAAGTCTCCGCAGAGCACCTCGTCAGCCGAAAACCGGAGCACTACCAGCGCCACCGGATAGAACTGGCCTACGGGCAGGCGGTGCGCCTCGACCCGCCCACCCGCCAGGTGCACCTCGCCGATGGGCGCGCGCTGCATTACGACAGACTGCTGCTGGCGGTGGGCAACCGGGCCGTGCTGACGAAAGCTCCCGGCGAAGAGCTGGAGGGCGTGATCACGCTGGACACTCTCGACAACGCCCGCGACCTCGTGCGCCGCGCCAGAAAGGCCCGCTCGGCGGTGGTGGTGGGCGGCGGCATCACCGCCATGGAAATGGTGGAGGGCCTGCACCACAACGGCGCCCACACCCACTACCTGCTGCGCCGCGACCTGCTGTGGTCCACAGTCTTCAACCAGGCCGAGTCCGACCGCATGATCCAGCGCATCAGGGACCTGAGCGTCCACGTCCACCTCAACGAAGAGCTGGACGAAATCCTCGGCCGGAACGGCAGGGTGACCGGAGTGCGACTCAAGAGCGGCAAACACATCCCCTGCCAGATCGTCGCCATCGGCATCGGTGTGCGTCCCAAAATGGAGCTACTCAAGGGCGCCGGCATCCAGACCGACCGCGGCATCCTGACGGACGAATATCTAGAGACCAGCGTGCCCGGCATCTACGCCGCCGGCGACTGCGCCCAGGTGTACGACCGCTGGAGCGGCAAACACTTGCTGGACAGCCTGTGGCCCGGCGCGGTGGCCACCGGGCGCGCCGCCGGGGCCAACATGGCCGGCGCGAACCAGCCTCACATCAAAGGCTCGCCCTTCAACGTGGCTCAGTTGTTCGGCGTGCACATCACCGTCATCGGCCAGCTCGCCACCGGCGGGCGGGAAGGCGACGCCGAAGAGATCGAGTTCCTCTCCCGCGGCTCGTCTGAGGTGTGGATGGCCGAAACCGGGCGGGCCTACACCTCCGCTTTCGACGAGCAGCCCGACAGCTCCGTCCGGCTGGTGATGCGCGACGGCAAACTGGTGGGTGCATTGCTGGTCGGCAACCAGTCCCTTGCTGACGCCCTGCGCGACCTGATCGAATACAGCGTGCCAATCCACTCCATCCTGCCCCGGATCCAGCAGGGCGGCGACATCTCCACCCAGGCAGTGCTGGAGCTGTGGCGCAGGTGGCGCGAGAACGAACCGCCGGAACCCGTCCAGCGCATCACGCCCGGCGTGCTCCAGCCGGCCTGAGCAGCCCGGAACCCTCCACCATGCACCAGCGACTGCTGCTCACCGCAACCACCCTGCTCCTGCTGCTGGCGATTCTGGCCGGCAGCGGACTGCTGCTGGTGGAGGCCCATCCCCTGACCCCGGGCCAGGCCGGCTACGCCACTCAGGAAGCGCTGGAGCAGGCCCGGCTGAAGCTGACTCCCGGCCCCGCTGCCCGCGCCCGGCTGGCCCTGACCCTGGCCGGGGAGCATTTGCCCGCTTTGCAGCCACTGGCCGGGGGCGAGCGCGAAGCCCTGGCCCTGGCATCTTTCGACTCCGCGCTGGACTGCGCCCTGTACCTGCTGGCTGCCCTGCCGCCCGAGGCGCTGCCCACCGCCCGCGCCGGCCTGTTCGCCCTGGCCGAGCGCGCCCTACAGACAGTCGCCAACCTGCCGCGGGGCGAGGCCGTCGAGCGCGCCCAGGCCAAACTGACCGAAGTGCGCCGGGGGGCCGGCCTGCCGGCCAGCGCCGGGGACGATTTTCTGGCCCTCGCAGCCCTCAGCCTGACCCCGCCCCTCCTCGCCCGCGCCGGGGACCCGGGCGCCGCGCCGGCGGCCCCCGCCCCGCTCGGGCCGCGCGCGGTCCCCTTCCCGGCCGAGAGCCTGGCCAGCCACGATATCTTTCCGCTGGAGGGCGCCCACGCCGGCATCGAGTGCGCCGCCTGCCACCCCGGGGACGTTTACCGGGGTACGGCGCGCGCCTGCCAATCCTGCCACGAGAACACCCACGCCGGCCGCTTCGGTGCGCTGGAGAACAACTGCACAACCTGCCACAACACGGCCGATTTCTTACAGGTCAGCTTTGATCACCTGGCTGCCGGCGTCACCGATTGCCAACCCTGCCACCGGCCGGACACCCCGCAGGATCACTACGCCGGGCAGTGCTCCAACTGCCACCTGAGCACCACCGACTGGAAGACCATCCTGATGGATCACACCGGGCTGGCCAACTGCCAGCGGTGCCACGCCGCCGGCGCGCCGGCCAATCATTACGCCGGGCAGTGCTCCAACTGCCACCTGAGCACCGACGACTGGAAGCTGATCCAGATGGACCACACCGGCCTGAACGATTGCGGGGCCTGCCATGTAAAAGACAGACCGGCCGGCCACTACCCCGGCCAGTGCTCCAATTGCCACAGCACCGATGCCTGGGCCGGAGCGCGCGTGGACCACACCGGCCTGACCGATTGCCAGGCCTGCCACGCTCGCCCGGCCAACCACTTCTCCGGCCAGTGCTCGCAGTGCCACAGCACCGGCACATGGGCCGGCGCCAACTTCAGCCACAGCTTTCCGCTGGATCACGGCGACGCCGGCAGCGACTGCAGCAAATGCCACCCTGGCGGAAACACCAACAGCTATACCTGCTACACCTGTCACGACGCCGGGGAGATGCAGAAAAAACACAACGAGGAAGGCATTGGCGACTTTGGGAACTGCATGGCCTGTCACCCGGACGGAAGAGAACACGATTAGCGGCTGGCGGATGGCAGATGGCGGATAGCAAATGGCAGATGGCGGATGGCACATGGCAGCCTGCAAGCCGCCCAGCCCCCAACACCTGACGCCTGACACCTGACACCTCAACACCTGACACCTCAACACCTGACACCTCAACACCTGACACCTCAACACCTGCGAGCCCGATAGCAATATCACCGCGATTCCGACAGGTTGGCGCCCATAGCGCCGCACGCGGAGGCAGGGCGACCGGCGCTCGAACGCCCCACCCCCGCAGGTATGACAGAGAAGAGATGAATGCACCCGTAGCAAGCGCCCGGCGCGGGCCGCGCCGGGCAAGGGGGAATCTATGAAACGCCAGCTCTTGCTTTACGGCTCAACACTGCTGCTAATCCTGGCTACCCTGCTGGGGAGCGGGGTGCTGATTGTGGAGGCCCACCCCTTCCAGCCGGGTCATTCACTGTTCCCGCTCCAGCAAGGGCTGGAGCAGGCGCGGCTGGCGATCAGCCTGCGCCCGGCCGCGCGCGCTGCGCTGGCGCTCGACCTGGCGCAGGGTCACCTTGACGACCTGGCCGCCCTGACCGGGAGCGAGCAGGAGCCAGCCGCCCTGGCCGCCTTCGACGCCGGCCTGGAGGTGGTCCTGCGCACCGTGGGCGCGCTCTCCGCCGACGAACTGCCCACCGCCCGCGCCCGGCTGCTGACCCTGACGCGCAGCGCAGTCAGCATCGTGGCCGGCCTGTCCCCCGGCCCCGCGACCGAGCAGGTGGCCGCCCGGCTGAACAGCGTGCGCCGCCTGGCCCTGCTCAAGTCCAGCAGCGCGGCCGACTTTCTGGCCCTGGCCGGGCAGCAAGTGGCCGTAGCCGCCGCGCAACCGGCGGACGGCGCGGCCACAAGCGGCGTGGTGGAAGCGCGCGCGGTGCCCTTCCCGGACGGCGTCAGCAGCCACGACTTCTTCCCGCTGGAGGGCGCGCACGCCACGGCCGCCTGCGAGGGCTGCCACCCTGGCGGCGTCTACAGGGGCGCCCCGCGCCTGTGCCAGGACTGCCACACCAACCCGCACCCGGCCCAGTACGGCGTGCTGGAAGCGGACTGCGCCAACTGCCACACCGCTGACGACTTCCTGCAAATCAACTTCAACCACCTCACCTTCGACGCCGACGACTGCCAGTCCTGCCACCGGCCGGACACTCCCAAAAAGCACTACGCCGGCCAGTGCGCCAACTGTCACCTCTCCACCAGCGACTGGCCGACCTACCGCATGGACCACAGCGATCTGGTGAACTGCCAGAAGTGCCACGATAAGGACCAACCGGCCGATCACTATCGCGGCCAGTGCTCCAGTTGCCACGTCTCCACCGCCAACTGGACCGCCATCCAGATGGACCATACTCGCCTGACCGACTGCCAGTCCTGCCACGCCGGCGACAAACCGGCGGATCACTACGGCGGCCAGTGCTCCAACTGCCACACTTCCACCCGCGACTGGAGCGTGATTCGCATGGACCACAGCGGCCTGACCGACTGCCAGTCCTGCCACAGCGACGCCCACCCGCCGGAGCACTATCCCGGCCAGTGCTCCAACTGTCACACCTCAGCCGCCGACTGGAAGCCGGTGAAGTTCGACCACACCGGCCAGAGCGACTGCCAGTCCTGTCATACCCGCGCCAGACCGGCCGGCCATTACAGCGGCCAGTGTTCCAACTGTCACACTTCCACCAGCAACTGGGCACAGTACCGCTTTGACCACAGTGGCTTCAACGATTGCCAGAAGTGCCATACAAAGGACAGACCGGCCGGCCATTACAGCGGGCAGTGCTCCAACTGCCACAAATCCACCGGCGGCTGGAAGCAGGTCACCTTCAGCCACGCCGGCCTGACCGACTGCCAGTCCTGCCACAACGGGGACAAGCCGGCCAACCACTACACCGGCCAGTGCTCCAACTGCCACAGCACCGGCGCCTGGACCGGCGCCCGGCCGGATCACGTGGGCCTGACCGACTGCATCTCCTGTCACACCGGAGACAAACCGGCAAACCACTATTCCGGCCAGTGCTCAAGCTGTCACAGCACCGCCGCCTGGCTGCCGGCCAGCTTTGACCACACCGGAAAGACCGACTGCCAGTCCTGCCACGCCGCAGACAAACCGGCCAACCACTACACCGGCCAGTGCTCCAACTGCCACAAGTCCACCGACAACTGGACCGTGATCCAGATGGACCACACCGGCCTGACCGATTGCCAGTCCTGCCACGCCGCAGACAAACCGGCCAACCACTACACCGGCCAGTGCTCCAACTGCCACAA
>CAYZNA010000060.1:0-8477 GCA_964478665.1 uncultured Anaerolineales bacterium | reverse complement strand
GGATCACACCGGGCTGGCCGACTGCCAGGCCTGCCACGCCGGGGACGCCCCGCCCGGCCACTACGCCGGCCAGTGCTCCGCCTGCCACAGCACCACCGCCTGGCTGCCAGCCAACTTCAATCACACCTTCCCCACCAACCACGGCGGGGCGAACAACAACTGCACCCGCTGCCATCCGGGCGACGACTACAACACCTATACCTGCTTCGGCTGCCACGACCAGAGCGAGATGAACAGGGAACACAGAGACGTACGCGACTACGACCCCAACAACTGCGCCGTCTGCCACCCGGACGGCCGCGAGCACGACTGACAGGGCAGGGCCGGGCGGAGGGCGTTCGCAGGCCCTCCGCCCGGCCCTGGAAGACTATGTACCCCGGCGCAGCCACCCACAGGCTAACATCTCCCTACCGGACGACCCTCCGGGTGCGTTTCTCTGCACCGGCGGGTCCGGCGCGCGGGCATGGGCAGGCGCGCGCCAGCCTGCCCCCGCCTCAGGGTCCGATTCGTCATTTTGACGGAGGCCGGTTATACTTGGGGCCAGTTGCCCGCCGTCTGCTCGTCGCCGACTTTATGCCCAATATCAACGAACCCCGGTTGCTGGAAGGCGCCCGGCGCTTCGACCGGCACACCCTCGCCGAAATCCACGACCTGTTCTATCCTGAGGTCTATCGTTACGCCGCCTACCGGCTGAACGACGCCCCCCTGGCCGAAGACATCGCCGGCGAAGTTTTCTTGCGCCTGCTGACCGCCCTTAAGCAGGGCAAAGGCCCGCGCAAGACCCTGCGCGGCTGGCTGATGGGGGCAGCTTCCAACATCATCAACGACCACTACCGCCACAGCTACGCCAACCCGCAGAGCGAACTTGACGAAGGGCACGCGGCTTCCAACCCCGGCCCGGCCGATATGGTGGAACTTGGCCTGCGCCGGGAAGCCCTCCGCGCTGCCCTGCGCCGCCTGACCGCCGAACAACAGCACGTGCTGGCCCTGCGCTTTGGCGGCGAATACTCGCTGGAAGAGACCGCGCAGGCTATCGGCAAGTCGGTCAACGCGGTGAAATCCTTGCAACTGCGCGCGCTCAATTCACTACGGCGCTACCTCACGGAGGCCGGCCATGAATAACCGCGACCGCGACCTGCTGCAGGACTGCCTCAGGGCGCTGGAGAGCGGGAACTCGCCCGAAGAAATCCTGCGGCATCAGCCCCCCGAAACCGCCGCCCGCCTGCGCTCGCTGGTGGAGATCGCCGCCGTGGCCCGCGGCCCGGCCCCTGCCATGCCAGACCCGCAGGCCCGGCAACGCAACCGGGCCGCCTTCCTCAGCACCGCCGCCGCCCCGGCGCCCCTACCCTCCCGCCGCCGCTTTGCCCTCCCCGGCCCGATCGCCTCCCTGGGCGCCGCCGCCCTGGCGCTGGCGCTGGCCTTCGCCGGTCTGACCGCCATTTCGCGCGCCTCCCTGCCCGGCCAGATGCTCTACCCACTCAAACGCAGCCTGGAGCAGATCGAACAACGCCTCAACCCGCAACCCACCGAACTGCAACGGCGGCGCCTGCAGGAGGTGCAGCAACTTCTGGCCCTGGGCATCACCCGCGAAGTGACGTTCGAGGGCACCCTGACCAACCAGACCGGCGACACATGGACCGTGAGCGGCATCCCCGTGCTGTTGACGGCGAGCACGCCCATCCACGGGGCGCCGGCCGTGGGCCGCCTGCTGCGCGTACACGGCGCCACCGGCCCCAATCACCTTGTGCTGGCCTTTGAGATTACCGCCCTGGCGGAGGCCCCGGCGGAGACCCCCCTCCCCGTCCTCTCCCCGGCCCCCATGCAGGATACCCCTCCCGCGCCCGATCCCACACCCGATCCCGCGCCCGACCCCGCGCCCGATCTCACCCGGACCGGTGCTGATCTCCCCGGCCCGACGCCGGACGGGCGGGGTAACCCCGCCCCGACGCGCCCGACCCGCACCCCGGGCGGCCTCCCCGCCCCCACCGCGGCCCCCTCGTGGAAACCTCCCCGCCCCCCGTCCCCCTCCCGCACCCCGTCCCCGGGGCCGCTCCCCGCCGCCACCCCCCCGCGGACCGAGACCGCCGAGCCACCCGAAACCGAGACCACCGAACCCTCGCCGAGCGGGACAACCGTCCCCCCTACCCCGACACTCACCCCTACGCTCGCCTACACCAGCACGCCCGAACCGGAGGAAGTGGAGTTCGAAGGCATAGTTGAGCAGCAGAACCCGGGATCATGGGTCATTGGCGGGCAAATGGTACCGATCACCGCGCGGACGGTGATCGAAGGCAATCCGCAGGTCGGCCAGCGTGTGAAAGTAAAAGCGCTGCGATACCAGGACGGCACACTGGAAGCCCTGGAGATTGAACTGGAGGAAGACTGACCCGCGCCCCGGCCAACAAAAAGCGGGACCAGGCAAACGCCAGGCCCCGCTTTTTGCTATGGCGCGGGCTTTTGGCCCGTGTACGCTACCCTAGCCGCAAGAACCGCCTGACCTCCGTCGGCAAAGCAATCACATCCATCGGCTTGGTCAGATAGCCGTCGCAGCCGGCGGCCAGGGCTTTTTCCCGGTCGCCGGCCAGAGAGTGGGCGGTTAGCGCCACCAGCGGGATGTCGCGGGTGGCCGGGTCAGACTTCAACGCGCGCGCCGCCGCCCACCCATCCAGTTCCGGCAGGGTCAGGTCGAGCAGGATCAGGTCAGGGTGGTGCTGGCGAGCAAGAGCCAGCCCTTCGGCGCCGCTCCACGTGCTCAGAACCGAAAACCCATCCTGCTCCAGAACGAACCTGACCAGGTCCAGGTTATCAACGTTGTCTTCCACAACCAGGATGGTTTTGGCGGCCATGCACCACTATCTCCCAAACAGGGTAAGGGCCGAGCGCGAGGCCAGTTCCATCAGCCCGGCGGGGAAGATGCCCAGCAAAAAGGTCGCCAGGGCGGTCAGCCCCACCGTGGCGTTCAGCACCCGCCGGTTGAGCGCCAGGCCGGGGCCGGGACGCATGTACATGATAATGACCACCCGCAGGTAGTAGTACGCCGACACCAATGAGGTGAGCACGCCGATCAGCGCCAGCCCCGCCTGTCCGGCTTCCAGGGTGGCGCGGAACACGTAGAACTTGCCAATAAAGCCGACCGTGGGCGGCAATCCGGTGAGCGAGAGCATGAACAGCGCCATCGCCAGCGCCAATCCCGGCCGGCTGGCGCCGAGGCCGGCGTAGTCATCCAGCGCCAGCCCTTCGCCCTGCCTGCGCTCCACCGCTATCACCACCCCCCACGCGCCCAGATTGGTCACGGTGTAGGCCAGCAAATAGAACAGCGCCGACCCCACGGCAAACTCGGCGCCGCCTGGCCTCCCGGCGGCCACCAGCGCCATGAGAATGTAGCCGGCGTGGGCAATGCTGGAGTAAGCCAACATGCGTTTGATGTTGGATTGCGCGATGGCGGCCACGTTGCCCAGAGTCATGGTGAGGGCGGAGACCGCCACCACCACCGGAACCCAGTCCACCGCCAGGGCCGGCAGGGCGGAGACGAACACTCGCAGCAGGGCGGCAAAGCCGCCAGCCTTGGCCCCCACCGACATGAAGGCGGTCACCGCCGAGGGCGCGCCCTCGTACACGTCCGGGGTCCACATGTGGAAGGGCGCCGCCGCCACCTTGAAACCCAACCCCACCAGAATCAACCCCGCGCCGGCCAGCAGCAACGGGGCGAGCGCCTGCCCGCCAGCGGCCGCGGCCACGATCCCGGCCAGGCTGGTGGTGCGGGTGGCGCCGTAGGTCAGGGCAATGCCGTACAGCAAGAAGCCGGAGGCAAAGGCCCCCAGCAGGAAGTATTTCAGGGCCGATTCTTCAGACTCGGGCCGCGGCCTGGCGAAGCCGGAGAGCACGTACAGCGGGATGGAGAGCAGCTCCAGCGCCAGAAACACCACAATCAGATCGGCGGCCACGGCCATCAGCATCATGCCGCTCACGGTGAACAGCAGCAGCGTGTAGTACTCCCCGCGCTCGATGCCCATGCGCTGGTTGTATTGCCGGGCCAGCACGATCCCCACCGCCCCACTGAACAGAAAGACGTAGTTGAGGAAATTGGCGAACGGGTCGGCCTGCACCATGCCGCCAAAGCCACTCAGCGTCTCGCGGGAGAGCAGCACGGTAGCCACGAAAGCGGCAGCCAGCCCGGCCAGCGCCAGCCACGCGGTCCAGCCCTTGCGCTCGTGCGGAACGGCCAGGTCCACCAGCAGCAGCAGGCTGGCCCAGCCGGCGACGATGAGAATGGGGAAAATGGAGAAAAGGTCAGAGGTAGTCATACGGACTCTTTCAAGCGGGCGAGCAATCCAGTCAGCCCGAGTTGCGCGGCCCACTCCTCAAGATAATTGCGATCTATCTCAGTGTGATTGATCTCCCAGAGCGCCTGGAGGTCGCGCCACTGCAACTCGCTCTCGGACATCTGATGCCACGCTAATTTGCTCAAGATCACATCTTCCAACGCCAGCACCCACACCGGCTGGCTCAGCACCACTTCTCGACGGCGGCGGGAAAACTGCTGACGGCTGTAAGTCTCATCCTTCAGGGGCCAGAAGTCCACCTTTAACAGCGAGTCGCCGTCAATGATGTTGAAGAACGCGTTTCTGCTGGCAGCCTCCGCCACCCAGAGCGGGTCGGGCAGAAAAGGTTCAGAAAAGGCCTTCAACAGAGCAGTTTCATCACCGGGCCGCAAGGCGATCACCACATCCAGATCGTGCGTGGCGCGGATCAGGCCATAGGCGCTGGCCGCGAGTGAGCCGGTGACGGCGTACGACAGCCCCGACCTTTCCAGGGCTTCAAACGCGCGGATCAGCGCCCGGAACTGTTCGCCGCTCTCGGCCATTCGCTTCCCGTAGACGGCGGAGCATCTCCGCGTGCACTTGTGCCCGGTTCCACTCTGGGTGCGTGCGCCTCAGTTCCGAATGGGCCAGCGCCAGCGAGACCTCACGCAAATGCGCCACCGCCTGCCAGCGCCGCTCCAGCGACCAGCCCTTCAACTGCTCAACATATCGCAAGGCGGCCGCTTGATCTCGAAACTCCCCGAACACCGACCGGTACACGAGTCACCACTTCCCAATTACCACTTACCGCTCACCGCATCGCCACAACCGCGGTCTGCAGCGCGGCAGCCATGTGCTGCACGGTCGGTCCCATCAAGTCAAAGAAGGGCTTCGGGTACAGGCCGATCCAGAAGATCATCACCAGCAGCGGGATCACCGCCACCAGTTCACGCCAGTTGAGGTCTTTCAGTTCCTTGTTCTTTTCCACCGTCACCGGGCCGAGGAACATTTTCTGGAACATGTACAGCAAGTAGATTGCCGCCAGAATCACGCCCACAGCCGCCGCCCCGGCGAACCAGGCCGAACCGATGGCCTCCGACCCGAAGGCGCCCAGCAGGATGGTGAACTCGCCCACAAAGCCGTTCAGCCCGGGCAGGCCCATGGAGGACAGGGTGACGATGAGCATGACCACGGCGTAGATCGGCATCACTTTCCACAGCCCGCCGAACTGGGACAACTCGCGGGTGTGCCGCCGCTCGTAGATCACGCCGACGAGGAGGAACAGCGCGCCCGTGCTCAGGCCGTGGTTGATCATCTGCAGGATGGCGCCCTGCACCCCCTGCGGGTTGAGGGCGAACAGGCCCAGCATCACGAAGCCCAGGTGGCTGACCGAGGAGAAAGCCACCAGCTTTTTGGCGTCCTTCTGGGCGTAGGAGACGATGGCGCCGTAGATGATGCCGATCACCGCCAGCAGCGCCATCCACGGGGCAAAGCTGACCGAGGCCTGCGGGAACAGGCCGAGGTTGAAGCGCAGGAAGCCGTAGGTGCCAAGTTTCAGCAGCACACCTGCCAGGATCACCGAGCCGGCGGTGGGCGCTTCCACGTGGGCGTCCGGCAGCCACGAGTGCAACGGCCAGACCGGCACTTTGATGGCGAAGGCTGCGGCAAAGGCCAGGAACAGCCAGCGCTGCACGCCGGGGTCAATGTTGCTCACGACCGAGGCCAGGTCCGGGGCGGAGAAGTTGCCGCCCTTGATCCCGAGGAAGATGATCGCCAGCAGCATCAGGATCGAGCCGGCCATGGTATACAGGAAGAACTTGATGGCCGCGTACATCCGGCGCGGGCCGCCCCACATGCCAATCAGGAAGTACATTGGTACCAGGGTGAACTCCCAGAAAACGTAGAACAGGAACAGGTCCTGGGCCACGAACACACCCAGCATGCCCGTCTCCAGCAAGAGGAAGAAGATCATGAATTCCTTGACCCGCTCCTCGATGGCCGTCCACGTGGAGAAAATCGAAATGGGAGTGAGGAAGGTGGTGAGCAGAAGTAGCAGCACACTCAGCCCGTCCACCGCCATGTGATACTCGATATTCCAGATGCCGCCGAACTGAATCCACGGAACGCGGACCACCAGTTGCAGGCCGGGGTCAGCGGCGTTGAACTGGCCCAGCATGGCCAGCGAGAGCAAAAAGGTGATCAGCGAGGTGCCCACCGCTACCCAGCGCAGGGTGTCCTTTTGCTCGGGCTTGATGAACAGCAGCACGATCGCCCCCAGCACGGGGAAGAAAGCGACCACGGTGAGAGTTGCGAAAAGAAGGGCCATTTGGGTACCTCTGCGGTCAATAATAACTAACGGACTTCGGCCGACAGCGCCGGGCCGTCCAGAACAACGGTTAACTCATTGAGCACGTCTCGTCCGACGAGCAGTTCCGCCTCGTCCGACTCGTCCAGCACAACTTCCACGAATTCAATCCTGTGACCATTCACGGAAACGTCAACGATGTAAGTGAACATCGTTTCCGACTCCCCGCGGAACCCCTGCACGGCAACCTTCCGGAACCGACCGAGGGGCAACTCCGCAACAAGCGCAGCGGGCACTACAGTCATATCCGCGCCGGTATCCAGCCTTCCCCGTGTCACGACAGACCTCTTCTCCGTAAACGGTTCCACGAGTGTGAGGTCGAACGCCGGACAGGGCGGATCACATTCCGGGTCGTACGCGTGTGCTGGCACCTCTCACGCCCTCGAGAAACGTGGCGTTCTGATTCGCACGGTGGGTATCTTCTCCTCAGTTACCTGCTGGAAATAAACCGGGGAACGACGATACCGGGCGAATACACGCGCGATGAGCGCTCGCTTGTCGGCGTCGGCATCTATCACTCTCCCCTGGTACACGGCAACGAACTTTCCACGGTACTTTCCCAGCAGGCTTTCGTGCATGGCCTCATATGCCCGCGCCTCGGCCTCAAACTGCTCCTGCTGGCGCAGCTTCAGGAACTGGCGCATGGCCTCCGCCACCAGCTCATCCACCGGGATCCCATCGGATTGCGCCAGGCGGCTGACCTCGGTTTCCAGATCGGGAGGGAGTGTGAGCGGCATAGCATCACCTCAACAGTAGATAGGCCAGGATGGCAACCACCCCGACCAGCACCGACAGGGCATAGTTGCGCACGTAGCCGGTCTGCAACCGGCCCAGCCAACGGGCAGCGCCTGTGGTGAAGTCGGCCAGGCCGTTGGCGAGGGTGTCAATAAAGCCCACGTCCACGCCCTGCGAGAGCACCTCGGTAAGGGCGTGGAAGCCGCGCGCGATGATGGTATCGTGAAACCAGTCGTGCCAGAAGCGCCCATCCAGTACCTCGGCCGCAAACCAGGCCAGACGCACGTAGGGCCGGACGATCAGCAGGTCGTACAGCTCGTCCACGTACCACTTGCGGTTGAGAAAAGTGAACAACCCGCCCGCCGCCTCCAGCGGGTCCGGCTCCCCGGCGGCCATGGCCTCCCGCCCGTAGATCAGCCAGGCGAGGGCAAGCGCTGCCAGCGCGAGCACGGTGGAGCCGAGCGCCACCGTGGGGTTGAGCGCCAGCGAGTGGAAGGTCTCGTTGGTGTGCTCCAGCCAGCGGCCAAAGGCATCGGTCAGCGCAAACTCCAGTTCGCCGATCTTCGGGAAGTTCATGAAGCCGCCCACCGCCGCCAGGATCGCCAGGATAATCAACGGAATGGTCATGGCTTTCCGGCTCTCCGAGGCATGTTTCGCCGCCGCGCTGCGGCCCTCGCCAAAGAACACCATGAACACCTGCCGTCCCATGTAAAAGGCGGTGAAGAAGGCCGCCACGGTCAACAGCAGGTAAACCGCCGTCCCGTGCCACGCACCTTCGGCAAAGCCAACGTGGAAGGCGTCCGCCAGAATCTCGTCCTTGGACCAGAATCCGGCCAACGGGAACACCCCCGCCAGCGCCAGCGCCCCGACCAGATACACCCAGAAGGTGATCTTCATCTTGCCCGCCAGCCCGCCCATGTTGCGCATGTCCTGCGGATCGAACGTAGCAGGGGCATCCCTATGCCCCTGATCCCTATGCCCCTGATCCCCATGTCCCTGTCCGGCGTGCCCGGCCCCATGCCCTTGTCCCGCGTGCCCGGCCCCATGCTCCTTTTCGGCGTGCCCGGCCCCATGCC